>JAZRCL010000095.1:0-18075 GCA_045659745.1 Eubacteriales bacterium | reverse complement strand
GTCTTTGTATGCTTTGTCAAGTGCAGTTATTCTATCGCCGAGAGCAGTGTCTGCTGCCTCAAGCAATGCGTCTGCTGCCTTATAAGCTGTGTCAAGAGCTTTGATCTCATCAGAAAGATCCTTATCACCCTTCTCGATAGCCGCGTTGAGCTCTGTCTTTGCAGTGTTGAGCGCGGTTGTAAGATCATCAATCTTCTTCTGAAGAGCCTTATCCGCCTTTTCATAAGCTGTCTTTAATTCGTCAATGCTACCCTGAAGCTCAAGGTCCTTTGCATTAAGAAGCGCCTGAGCCTGTCTAAGTGCAGCATCAACGGAGGAAATTGATGCTTCAAGAGCTGCCTTATCAGCTGCCATTGCATTTTCAAGGTCTTCAACTGCCTGTTCGAGATCAACTGCTACCTTATTAATTGCAGCTTCAAGCTCATCATCAGCCGCGTCCAAGGTTGTCTTGAGGGCTGCAAGCTCTGCCTTTGTTGCAGAGTTTTCCTCAAGAGCTGTGATTGCAGTCTGTGCTGCCGTCATAGCAGCGTTAAGAGAAGCTATCTTTGTATCAAGAGCGGCATCACCGTTAGCAATCGCCTTGTTGAGGTCAACAACCGCCTTATCAAGATTGCTCTGTACTGCATTGATGGAATTTGTAAGCTCTGTCTTTGCTGTTTCCAGCGCAGATGCAAGAGCTGCAAGCTCTGCCTTTGTTGCAGAGTTTTCCTCAAGAGTCTTGATTGCAGTCTGTGCTGCCGTCATAGCAGTATTAAGAGCAGTTATCTTTGTATCAAGCGCATTGTCGCCATCCTTAATTGCCTTGTTAAGGTCAACAACTGCCTTATCAAGGTTGCTCTGTACTGTATTGATAGACTTTGTGAGCTCTGCCTTTGCCTCAACGAGAGACTGGTTAAGAGCGTTAATTCTGTTACCGAGATTAACGTCTGCGTTCTGGAGAGAGGTTATAGCTGACTGCGCAGCCGACATTGCATTCGAAAGATTTTCAACATTGGAAGTTATTGTAGCAATGTTTGTCGCATTGTTGCTTATTGCCTTGTTGAGATCTGTCTTGGCAGTATCAAGTGCTTTGGTCAATTCATCAATCAGACTCTGAAGCTCTTTGTCTGCTGCCTTGTATGCAGTATCAAGAGCTGCAATCTTACCGTCAAGCACAGCATCTGTTGCATCAAGCGCTGCCTTAGCCGCTGTAAGAGCGTCAGCCAAATTCTTGATCTTTTCCTCGAGATTCTTGTTGCCGTCAGCAATGTCCTTACCAAGAGCTTCAACTGCATCTTCAAGGTCTGCTCTCAAATCATCTATTGCTGACTGGAGAGCTGCATCTGCATCCTCTATCTTATCCTCAAGATTCTTCTTGAGAGTTGCGTCCTTATCATCCGCATACGTCTTAGCTGCAGCCTCTGCCGCTTCGATCATACGAGAAAGCTTTGTCACTACCTCTGCGCGTGCCTCTGCTTCTGCATTATCGCCGAGCTGGATCAAGGACTTGAGCTCTTCAATTGCATCGTCAAGGTCCTTTTCCAATTCATCTATCTGGCTCTTAAGAAGCTTATCTGCGGTCTCTATCTTGCCCACAAGATCCTTTTTAAGAGCTGCATCCTTATCATCTGCATACGTCTTAGCTGCAGCCTCTGCCGCTTCGATCATACGAGAAAGCTTTGTCACTACCTCTGCGCGCGCCTCTGCTTCTGCATTGTCGCCGAGCTGGATCAAGAGCTGGAGTTCTTCAACTGCTGCATCGAGATCTTCCTTCAAATCATCTATAGATGCCTCAAGTCCTGCCTTGGCGTCTGCAATTGTTCCCTCAAGATCTGACTTGAGCTTTCCATCTGCATTCTTCGCTGCAGCCTCTGCTGCTTCTATCATGCGAGAAAGCTTTGTCACTACCTCAGCACGTGCCTCTGCTTCTGCATTGTCACCAAGCTGGATCAAGAACTTGAGCTCTTCAACAGCCGCATCGAGATCTTCCTTCAAATCATCTATAGATGCCTCAAGAGTTGCATCTGCAGATTCAAGAGCTTCTTTGAGCGCTGCGAGTTCTGCCTTTGTTGCGGAACTGCTTTCAAGCGCCTTTATTGCCGCCTCTGCAGCACTCATTGCTTCCTCAAGAACTACAATATCCTCTGCGTTATCGGAAATATTATCGGTATTGTTCTTAAGGCTTGCCTCTGCCGCGTCAAGACGAGTCTTTATTCCATTTATCTCACCCTGGAGCGTATCCTGAGCAGACTTAAGTGCGGTTTCAAGAGCCGCCAGTTCTGCCTTTGTTGCAGAGCCTTCCTGAAGCGCCTTTATTGTCGCTTCTGCAGTATTCATTGCATTTGCAAGCTTTTTAATTTCCTGCGCATTAGCGGAAATATTGCCTGCATTAGCCTTGACGTCTGCCTCTGCCGCCTCAAGATCAGCCGCTATATTATTGATGGCCGTCTGGAGAGTCTTCTGCGCTGCATCCACAGCCGACTGGAGCTCTTTATCAGTAGCAATCTCGTCGGGAATTACGCCAGTCAATCCGCTAATAGCTGCCTGAAGCTCTTCTACTGCCTCTGCGAGAGCATTAGCGTTAGCTTCGTCGCCAGCCTTGATCATCGCTTCGAGATCCTCTACCGCGTTATCAAGAGCGCTCTTTACGGTATCAATCGCACTCTCAAGAGTTGCCTGAGAAGACGAAATCTTCTCTTCAAGCTCTGTCTTAAGAGCCGCGTCCTTGTCATCGGCATACTTGTTTGCCGCCGTCTTTGCGTTCTCAATTGCCGTATTGAGTTCCGTTACGGCTTTGTTGAGCGCGCTCGCTCCGGCGTCGTCGCCTGCCTTAATTAACGCCTGGAGCTCCTTCTGAGCTGCGTCAAGCGCCTTGTCTGATGCGTCAATTGCTTCCTGCTTTGCAGTTCCGATCGCAGTCTGAAGCTCTGCCTTGAGAGCTGCATCCGCATCCTTCGCTGCCTTTTCAGCATTTGAGATTGCCGCATTGAGTTCCGTTACAGCACTGTTGAGAGACTCCGCACTAGAGTCGTCGCCAGCCTTGATCAATGCCTCAAGATCCTTCTTTGCAAGCGAAATCGCCGCATTCGAAGCATCAATTGCCGCCTGCTTCGCGGTCTCAATATCTGCCTTGATAGCCGTATCAGCGTCGGTAGCCGCCGCTGTTGCAGCATCAATAGCAGCATTCAGTGCCGCCACTGCATCGTTGAGTGCCTTGATCGAAGCTTCGTCTCCTTGGTTCACCAACACCTGGAGAGCCTCTCGGGCAGCTTTGAGTTCTGTTGCTGCCTTCTGAGCCGTTTCGGTCATGTCTGTATCGACAGTTCCTGCATTCTGGTCAACCTTGTTTTGAAGATTATTGATCTTAGCCGCAAGGACAACGGAAGAAACAATAATGCCAATGGCCAACACCGATGCTATCACTATCGATAACACTTTCCATGTTGATTTCATACAATCAACCTCCTTTGATTTATATCACAAAATTGATATTCGAAAATCATATCAAAATTTGATATTTCTGAATTAGTTTGACGCCCGCTTTTGCGGGTTTATTTTGGACTCAGTCTTTGTCAGACTTATGTCTGTTTGCCTTGAAGCACTCGATTATTTCGAGTATCGCGGCGATTTCTTGATTTGAAAGTCCATCTACCGAAATTGAAGCGGTATTAGATACCCCTAAAAGATAATCCGTAGAAACGTGAAAGTATTCTGCAAGCTGAACTATGCACTGTGTGCTTGGCACAGAAATTCCCATTTCCCAAGCATTCACACCTGATCTTGTCACACAAAGCTGTTTTGCCAACTCCGCTTGTGTGATTCCCATTTTTTCTCTCAAAATTTTTATTTTATCTGCTACCACTTTAATACCGCCTGTTTTGATTATTCAAGCTTGGCCGAGCTACTGACGAAGCTTGTATATATATTATATTATAAATAAAAAAGACAAAGCACGATAGTAATAACTCATTCTATAATATTCGAATTTAACTTGCATTACCAAAATGGCACTTGAAATTGACAAATTGTTTTATTGACATGCAATTGGATAAAAATAACAATATTTTTTGTGCAAAATGATAAATACTATTGACATAAAGACGAAAACCAAGCAAAAATGGTTTTTTTGAGGTAGTAATCGCTACTCCGCACGGATAATAATCGTTATTTGCATCCCAATGGCTCGGTGTTTCCATCGATAAATGGTAATAACAGGAAAAAATATACCCGCAGGCTGTAAAAACCCACGGGTAGGATGTTAAATTTTTGGACATTTTGCCAATGATTTCTCCACCCTGTTTTCTGTTGAAAAAACTCTGAAGCGCCCTTGAATCAAAAGATGAAGTCTGATTTTTTCGGAACATGAAAAGATTACACACCTCCTGACAACCAACCGGTGTCAAGATATTTGCAGAGAGGCTTAGCCATATAAAACGGCAAATTGTTATTTTTGAATTGTTTGTTATATTTGACGTCAGTGGTGAATAAGATATAGCAAGCAGACAAGCTCTGAAGACAAAAAACAAGGATGGCGCAAAATGCCAAAATCCACAATGAAAGGAATGGAAAGAAAAATGAAAAAAACCTTATGTATCAAGAGAATTTTAGTATGTCTTATTCTATCTGGAGCGCTTGTATGCAGCGTTTCCTGCTCACACCCTCAAGACGATCAGGCAACCGTAGAACCCGAGGCAAACATTCAAAAAGACGTCTATGAGGAAAAGATTGCATACTGCCTCCAGCAAATAGCGGATCTTGAAGACCAGCTTGCAGAAAAAAAGCAGCAAATATACGTCAGTGAGAACCAATATCAGCTTGAAATTTCTACTCTCGAGGCAACTATAGCCTCGCTCAAGGCCCAAATAGAGAGCATATTAGACACACAAACGCAAAAGCCTTCCGATACAGGAAATCAGGGCCAAAACAATCAGTCTCAGAACAATCAAACGGGCACAGAAATTCAGGGCAACCAATTTACATACGTTAAAGAAAACGGAGGTATTACAATAACAAAATACACGGGAAAAAATACCGAGGTTGAAATCCCTCAGAGTATTGACGGACAAAGGGTTCTCTGCATTGGCGAGTCTGCATTTGCATCATCGGACGTAAAGTCTGTTATTATTTCCGAGGGAGTTCAGAAAATAGATTGGTTTGCATTTCAAGCGTGCACCCAGCTTGTGGAGATAACGATACCCGCATCAGTCACAAAGATAGAGTACGGCGCCTTTGATTATGCAAAGCCCTCTTTCGTTATTAAATGTGCCAAGGGATCGTTTGTGGAAGCCTATGCAAAAAGCTGGGGATACATCTGTATAACTCAATAAATTTATAAACAGAGAGTTGTATAAGCAACTCTTTGTTTATTTTATGTGTTGTTTTGAAGAGAAAAACCCTTTCCAAAGAATCTTGGAAAGGGTTTTTAATCTATAATATCGACATCAGAATTTTATAATATAGCTCTTGCCTGCGTATCTATAACCTACAACGTGTCCCGAGGGAACGCGGCGCACCGCTACCTCCGTAGCAGAATGAAGCGAGCACATCTTCTTAAGTCTACGCTTCTGTTTCTGGCTGTATTTGGCGACGTCATCGGTTATGATGAGTGCAGAGGAAAACAATCCCGCAAGCGTAGTCAGAACATTCTGCTCGGCGTAATTAAGGTTTCCGTCAAGGAAGAAATCCTTGTCATAAAGCGAAAGCTCACAGGGTGCGCTGAGGAACGCTCTTCCGTCAAGCATTCTTCTGAACACTATATCCGCAGACGCGTTCTTTACAGACGCGCTTTCTCTATAAAACTTTTTGGAGTAAAGTATATTAGGCATATTGTCAGATACGGCGTCGCAGCTTACCGAGCAATAATCGGCTATTCCGAACGCGGGCATGAGCGGAACGTCGGACGCATACATAAGCTTTCCGCCGCAACATTCGCGGAGGAATTTCATAGCGTCGCACATAACCTCACCTCTGCTCTTTCCATCGGGGGGCAAAACTCCTGCGGCGTAGAGATTGTTAAGCTTTACAATGTCAAATCCCCACATAAAGAGTATCGTGTGGAGCACCTCTCTTACGTACTCTCGAACCTTGGGGTTCGTGCTGTCAAGTATATACTTATCGTCCTTTGTCTTGCAGAATCTTCCGTCCTTCATACGAAGCATCCAATCTGCATGCTCCATAAACACCTTGGATTTTTCATCTGCCGTAAAGGGCGAAAGCGCTATACCCGAATACATATCCTTTTCCTTGATAAGATCGGATATTTCACGAAGCCCTATAGGGAAAGTGCGTCTATTATATCTGAGCCAGTCGCCCTCAACGCAGTACTCACCCTCAACGAAAAATACGTTTGCGTGCACAGGGAATGCAGACATATTCTCAATCTTTTTGCAAACGACGTCCTCGTTTATAGCCTCAAGCTTGCTGGTAGAATAACCCACAAGCTTTTCAGCGGGAACGTTTTCGCTCTTTTCAAGTCGGCTGAACCAAGCGTTGAACACGTCCTCCTCCTTGCCCTCGGCAAAGAAAAGAGACATCGCGTGATAGTTATCAAACTTCTGAACTCCCGTGATATCCTTGGAAATCTTCAATATTCCGCTCCAAGCATCATACTTGAACACTGTATATCCCGTGGACTCATCAAGCGAAGCAAACAGCTTTACCTTGTTGCCGCTTCTGAAATAGCAGTATGAAAAGCCGTGAGTGACGCCCGGCTTATTCTTGTAAGGAACAAGATCCGAGTCTCCGTCGGTTTTTTGAGATTTTTTCTGATGAACAAACTCGGAAACCGTAGAAGCCGTAGTCATTCTCGCAACAATTCCACGCTCGCGGCTCTCGGTCGAAGACTGAAATCCGTTCATAAACACCGTATCGTTGACGTCGGTATCAACAGGAATTCTTATGGAAACTCCCGCAGGAACGTATCTGGACGAAACGAACAGGTCGTATGTATTTTCGGAAAGCTTGGACGTATATTTTGCAAGCTTAGGGCTTTGGACGCTATCCGCCTTTATGCCCGAAGACGTATAAAATGCCGCCGCCGCTTTGATATTTACATTCATATATAAACTCCTCTCCCGGCAATTCAAAATCACCACGCTGGGTATAATAACCCACCATACATAATATTATATCATATCTGCCCGCCGATTGCAACAACAAATTCAAATATTTTTCTTTCAACGCCCAATGAAGCCCCAATATCAAGCAGTTGGGGATTATTTTATTATTTATGAAATATTTTTTCATATTTTTTAAAAATGCTCTTGCAATTTTTATTTTTGTGTGATATAATATCTGCAGTGTTTGGTCTTGACACGCCCTTTTTTGCGCAAAAATGGGGCTGACGTAAATTAAAGATAAAATTAACAGTGGCAAGGAGGTCGAAAAAATGGCTGAATTTCTTACGAAAATAGGTTTGAACACAACCGAGTTCGTTCTTGGTATCGTTCTTCTCGTGTTTGCAATAGCTCTTGTAGTGCTCGTTCTTTTCCAGTCCGGAAAGGATAAGCGTCTTTCGGGTACGATAGCAGGCGCGGCTGAAACATTCTTTGGTAAGTCCAAGGCTGCAGATAATGAAAAGAAGCTCACTATCGCTACCACAGTACTCAGCATAGTATTTGTAGTAATAGTTCTCGTAATGTATTTCATTGCTGCAGTGATGTAATTTTTGAAAAATAAAAAGGTGCAAGCTAGCCTTGCGCTTTTTTATTTTGCCACTCTAAAAGTTGTTCCCGTCTATTGACAAGAAAGTTCTTTTATGTTAGAATTTATTTAGGTATATACGCGGAGGTTTTATATATAATGTCAAAGAAATATAATCATAAGCTTATAAGCAGCTCAATGCTCGGTGCCATCACCGCAATAATAGCAATGCTTGTTGTATTCGCAATATTGCTATCCGTATTTCTAATAGTCGCAAAGCCTTTTTCAGGCAACGGCGGACTAATAAACAACAATAACAAAAATGATAACTATAGCTATCCCTTCCGTCAGGAAATAGACTTCTCAGTGCCCGATTTCGCAAACGGCTCGGCGACCATAAGCTCAGCAGATATAAAATCTGAAAAAGCAGTAGTTATGAACGTGACCGATAACACAATCATCGCGTCCAGACAGTCATCTCAGATCATATATCCCGCGTCTATGACAAAGGTAATGACACTTATCGTAGTATTTGAAAATCTCAAGAGTGAAAACAGTCTTAACGAGGTTATCACAATATCCGAAGAAGTCGTTGCAAAAATGGAGGCGGCTGAATCCTCGGGATTTGGTATTAAGGCGGGCGAAAAGCTTACCGTTAAAGACCTTATATACGTTATGATACTTCAGTCCGACAATATTGCTTGTGAAACTCTTGCGGAATATATCGCGGGAAGCAGCGCGGCATTCGTTTCTATGATGAATGACAAGGCTATTGAGCTTGGACTTTCAACGTCCACAACGCTTTTCCAGAACTGCACGGGTCTTCATCACCAGTATCACTACACAACCTGTAAGGATATGGCTACCATAATGGCATATGCAATGCAGAACACCTTTTGTGCCGAAGTTCTGACCGCCAAGAGCCATGTTCCCAGCAAGAATTTCAGACCCGGCGACGGCTGTACATTTTGGAACAAGCTCCTCGTTCACGACCTGCAGGAGGGCAAAATAGACGCTCAGACTGCCACTATTATCGCAGGAAAAACAGGATTTACAGATTACAAAACTTCGGGACAGTGTCTTGTATCCTTCGCCAAGGGTGACGACGGCAAGGACTACATAGTCGTCACAGCTAAGGCGCAGTCCGCCGCAGCTAGATTTGACGACCATCTGTATTTGTATAACACCTACGCAAAATAAAATCTCAAATTGTAAAAATCCACCCTCGCGGGTGGATTTTTTTATTTTTCAAAGCCCTGAATAAAACCCGTCACGTCCGCAGAGCACAAATCGCCGCCAATCACTTTGTTTCTGTAAACAAGCACATTTGCATATACTCTTCCGTCATATCCGTCAAAGTTTGTAACCTCGCAGGTGTATCTCAAAACCTTCTTTTTCTTGTATTTGGACAGATCAAGCCCCTGTTGCTTTTGTATTTCGTTATATCCCGCGAAAACCTTGTCAAACTCCGCAGGAATTGTCACTTCCTGACACTCAATAACAGAGCCGTTCACAGTCCAGCCGAACTGCGAAAGAAAATCCACCACATCCGACGCGCTCTTTACTTTGTCGTAGCTGTAATCAACACTCTCCCCCGAGGCGTTTGTTGCTACGGAGTTGTCAGCCAATGTAGGAACGAACGCTACAAGCGAAATAAGAAGCACGAGCGACAAACATATAACACCGAAAAATTTCAGCGTTCCTGCTCTGAAAGAATAAATGAACATAAAAATATCCTCCCGTAAAACATTCATTACTGAATTATATTTTTACGGAAGGATAAATATGACGGCTATAAAGTCTGAGCCTGCATATATTTAAAAATATTTTTTGTCCGCTCCCTTTGGCTTGTGCGCCTTTATACTGTGAGCCAAAGCTACCAAAAGATAGGTTGCAAGTATAGACGAGCCGCCGTAGGACACGAATGGGAGTGTAATGCCAATAACGGGAAGCATGGCAAGACACATTCCTATATTTTCGACCGTCTGAACGAGAATTATAGCACCGATGCCTATGCATATGTACGCGCCGTAGTCCTCTCCGCAGGACCGCGCGAGGCGGAATATGCGCAAGACCATTACAAGCAACAGTATGATGACGACAAGACCCATTGCCATTCCGAATTTTTCGCAAACCGTGGCGAATATAAAGTCTGTGTGAGATGCAGGAAGCGTCTGATACGTTCCCGCGCCGAAAAGGCCCGTGCCGAAAAATCCACCGTTTTCTATACATTGCTTTGACGTCAGCGGCTGCATTCCGTATCCAAGCGGATCACTCTCGGGGTTAAAGCCCACAAGAAGTCTTTGAAGCTGATATTCGTTCAAAAATCTGATAGCAAGAGGAGACGCGAGCACAACAGCGGTAAGCCCACCAACGTAATACCACGGGCTCAGCCCCGCGCAGAAAAGCATTATAAGGATAAATGCTATATATACAAGTCCAACTCCAAGGTCGCCCGAAAGAAGTATCAGACCAACCACAAGTCCCACGTGTATCGCCAACTGCAAAAGCGCCTTTGGACGGTTGATGATCTTTTTTATCAAGGAAAGGTGTTTTCCAAGCGTGCATACCATCGCAATCTTTACAAACTCCGACGGCTGTATCGCAACATTGACTATGGGTATAGTCAACCAAGAACGGTTTGTTGTCTCTCGGTCGGCGCCTGTGTTTCCGAAAACTAACGTCACCACCAAAAGAAAAACGGATACACCTATCATTATCAGCCATAATTTATCAACTATCTGATGATAGTCTATATTGGCAATTATTATTGTGAGTATGATTCCCGCAACCGTCATCGCCACCTGCATAATAAGGGTTCTCTTTCCACTCTGGAGCGAGTCTACCTGCCCCAGAATTGCCACTATTCCTATTGCAGATAACAGCAAGGTGCAAACAAAAAGAACGGGGTCGAGACTTTTTATCCAGCTTTTGATATATCTTTTTATCATCTGCTATCTCCTCCGTTCTTAATATTTATTAAACTTTACACAAATTCGCGGGAAAGTTTTTGCAAGTTGGGGGTGCGGGGGAAGAAAACTTTTCTCAAAAAGTTGTCTTCCCCCGCATTACCAATCTATTAGTATTGACGTCCCCAGACGACCATATGCTTAGCAGGCTTTCCGCAGCATACACAGACGTCGGAGAGATGATCCTCAACAAAAGGAATACATCTGGACTTAACGCCGCCCGTCTCGTCCTTTATCTTATCCTCGCAAGCCGAGTCTCCGCACCACATAGCCTTGATAAAGCCGGGCTTATTTGCCGCTGTATCAAGGAATTCCTCGTAGGTTCTCGCCTCGTGGGTCTTTTCTGCAAGATTTACTCTTGCGCGGTTTACAAGCTCGTCGTGTACGAACTGAAGCATCTTTGCAACCTCGTCCTCAAGGTTGTCAAGAGATACGAAATTCTTTTCGCGAGATACACGGGATACGAGTACGCAGTTGTTAGACTCAATGTCACGAGGACCAATCTCAAGACGTACGGGCACACCCTTCATCTCGTACTGGCTATATTTCCAGCCTGCGCTCTGATCGCTGTCGTCAAGCTTGACTCTGTAGCCTGCAGCCTCAAGTCTTGCCTTGACCTCTGCCGCCTTCTCAAGCACGCCTTCCTTATGCTGAGCAACAGGAATAATAACTACCTGAATAGGAGCTACCTTCGGAGGAAGAATAAGTCCGTTGTTGTCGCCGTGAGCCATGATTATGGCGCCTATCATTCTCGTGGAAACGCCCCACGAGGTCTGATGAGGATAGTTTACCTTGTTATCTCTGCCCGTAAAGGTAATGTCGAACGCACGCGCAAAGCCGTCGCCGAAATAGTGAGTCGTGCCGCCCTGAAGAGCTACGCCGTTGTGCATCATAGGCTCGATGGTATAAGTCTCCTCTGCTCCCGCAAACTTCTCTTTCTCGGTCTTCTGACCCGTTATAGCGGGAATTGCAAGCACGTTGAGGTAGAACTCCTCGTAAACCTTGAGCATGTTCTGAGTCTCTTCTCTTGCCTCTGCCTCGGTCTCGTGCATAGTGTGACCCTCCTGCCACAAGAATTCGCTCGTGCGGAGGAAAGGACGGGTGGTCTTTTCCCAACGAACTACGTTTACCCACTGGTTGTAGAGCTTGGGGAGGTCACGGTAAGACTGAATAATATTCTTGAAATGCTCGCAGAACAAGGTCTCGGATGTGGGGCGCACAATAAGACGCTCGGAGAGATGATTCTGTCCTCCGATTGTGACTATCGCGCACTCGGGCGCAAATCCCGCAACGTGATCCTTCTCCTTCTGCAAGAGGCTTTCGGGAATGAACATAGGCATATATACGTTCTCGTGTCCCGTTTTCTTGAAGCGAGCGTCAAGCTCCTTCTGTATATTTTCCCAGATAGCGTAGCCATACGGACGGATGATCATACATCCCTTAACACCCGAGTAATCAACAAGCTCGGATTTTTTTACTACGTCTGTGTACCACTGAGCAAAGTCAACGTCCATTGACGTTATCTGCTCGACCATTTTCTGATTTGCCATTTGTAAAATCTCCATATAATTATAAAAATCAATACATAGTTATTATAAAACAAAAAAAATACTTTGTCAAGCGGTGCGGCAATATTTGAAAAAATTGATTTTTCTTCTCTACATACTATCGTCAAAATGCACACAAACGCACCCTTATTTTAGGGCTCAATTCACATAAGTCACGATTTTTGAAAAAAATTTATAAAAAGACTTGTATATTTGGAAAAAATGATATAAAATATATAATTGGAACAGTAGGGATTACATATAGTTCCCTCGCTCCATAGTAGTTAAAAAAATAAAATTCATAAAACGGAGGACATTAATATGTCAGTAAAAGTTGCTATTAACGGCTTCGGCCGTATCGGACGTCTTGCATTCAGACAGATGTTCGGCGCAGAGGGTTATGAGATCGTAGCTATCAACGACCTTACAAAGCCTTCCATGCTCGCTCACCTTCTCAAGTACGACACCGCTCAGGGTCGTTACGACGGTCACACCGTTGAGTCTGATGACGAGGCTAACACAATCACTGTTGACGGCAAGGTTCTCAAGATCTACGCTGAAAAGGACGCTGTAAACTGCCCTTGGGGTGAGCTCGGTGTTGACGTAGTTCTCGAGTGCACAGGCTTCTACACATCCAAGGCTAAGTCCCAGGCACACATCGATGCAGGCGCAAAGAAGGTTGTTATCTCCGCTCCCGCTGGAAACGACCTCAAGACAATGGTTTACTCTGTTAACGAAAATACTCTTACAGCTGATGACCAGATCATCTCCGCTGCATCCTGCACAACAAACTGCCTCGCTCCTATGGCAAAGGCTCTCAACGACTACGCTCCCATCCAGAGCGGTATCATGACAACTGTTCACGCTTACACAGGTGACCAGATGATCCTTGACGGTCCTCACAGAAAGGGCGACCTCAGAAGAGCAAGAGCTGGCGCACAGAACATCGTTCCTAACTCCACCGGCGCTGCAAAGGCAATCGGTCTTGTTATCCCCGAGCTCAACGGCAAGCTCATCGGCTCTGCTCAGAGAGTTCCTACCTGCACAGGTTCTACAACAATCCTCGTTGCAGTTGTTAAGGGTCAGAATATAACCAAGGAAGGCATCAACGCTGCTATGAAGGCTGCTGCTAACGACTCCTTCGGCTACAACACCGATGAGATCGTTTCCTCCGACGTTATCGGTATCCGTTACGGTTCTCTCTTCGATGCTACTCAGACAATGGTAGCTAAGATTGACGACGACACATATCAGG
The DNA here is from genome assembly GCA_045659745.1 of Eubacteriales bacterium. Classification (GTDB taxonomy): domain Bacteria; phylum Bacillota; class Clostridia; order Oscillospirales; family CAG-272; genus SVTX01. The sequence goes on along the minus strand of JAZRCL010000095.1, from coordinate 4,684 downwards.
TACAGGTTGTTTCTTGGTACGACAACGAGAACTCCTACACAAGCCAGATGGTTCGTACAATCAAGTACTTCGCAGAGCTTAACTAATTTGAATTTTAAGGAAGTCTCCCACAGGAGACTTCCTTTTTTCTATTGACTTTACACCCAAAAGGTATTATAATAAACCTATAGTATTATAAATCCCAAGGAGGCAACTATGATTAGAGAAAGAAAAGACATTGACCAGAAATACAAATGGGACCTCAGCGTGCTTTACGCGAGCGAAAAGGAATTTTTTGAGGACTATGCAAAGGCTGAAAAGCTCATAAAGGAGTTCAAAAAATTCGAAAAGACTATGTGCAAGTCCGCCGAGGACCTCTATAACACTCTCAAGGCTATGGGTGATATTGAGGCTGTAATAGAAAAGCTGTGGCAGTATGCTATGCTTAACTTCTCCGTTGATACGTCCAACAACAACTATCAGGCGCTCTCCGCAAGATGCAGAAGCCTTGCAATCGAGGCAGGAACTGCTTCCTGGTTCGTATCCCCCTATATGCTCAAAATGGACGCAGAGGTTATATCCAAGTGGTTTGAGGAATATCCCGCGCTTGAAACCTACAGACGCATGATAGAAAAGAATATGCAGTACAAGCCCCACACGCTCTCTGACGAGTCCGAGCAGCTTGTATCCCGCATCGAGGACTGCCTCGGCTCACACAGCGAGGTAAGAAGCATATTCGCAAATGCCGACCTTCGTTTTGGCAAGATAAAGGGCGAGGACGGAAAGTCCGTTGAGCTTACCGACACAAACTACGTTCCCTTCCTTATGAGCTCAGACAGACGCGTCCGTCAGGCAGCGTTCAGAACTCTTTATAAGACATACGAGCAGTTCGGTAACACGTTTGCAACTCTCTATAACGGCAGAGTCAAGGAATCCACGACCATGGCAAAGATCCGCAACTATAAGGATTCCATCACCGCGTCCACCTTCCGCGACGAAGTCACACCCGAAATATACAACAACCTTATCTCCGCAGTTCATAACGGACTTCCCGTTATTTACGACTACTACGCATTAAAGCGCGAGGTGCTCGGAGTTGACAAGCTCCACCTCTATGACGTTTACGCTCCCCTCGTTGGCGAGCTTGAGAACAAGTACACCTATGAGCAGGCAGTTGAGGAAGTTCTCAAGACGGTCGAGATTTACGGCGAGGAGTATTCAAACGCTCTCCGCGAGGGTCTGACCGAAAAGGGATGGGTTGACGTTTACCCCTCCCGCGGCAAGCGCGGCGGCGCGTTCTCCGCAGGTATTCCCCAGTCTGAGCCTTATATAATGCTCAACTACACCGATACGTTTGACGACGTCTCCACCCTCGCACACGAGGCGGGACATTCTATGCACTCCTGGTTCTCAACTCATTACAACGAGCCCCATAACTCAGGCTATACCATATTCGTTGCTGAGGTAGCGTCCACAGTTAACGAGCTGCTTCTGAGTCACCGCAAGCTCCGCGAGTGCGAGAGCGATGACGAAAAGCTCTTTATCCTCAACGAGCTTATGGAAACCTACAAGGGCACACTCTACCGCCAGACTATGTTTGCTGAGTTTGAGCGCGACATGCACGCCTTCTGCGAAAAGGGTATCCCGCTCACCGCAGAGCTTATTAACAAGCATTACTACAAGCTCATAAAGAAATACTTTGGCCGCGACGTCAAGTGTGACAAGCAGATAGCTTACGAGTGGATGAGAATTCCTCACTTCTACACCTGCTTCTACGTTTACAAGTACGCGACCTGTATCTCCGCGGCGTCTGCGATAGTTAAGCGCATTGAGACAGAGGGCGAGGCTTACGTCAATAAGTATATTGACTTCCTCAAGTGCGGCGGCTCTCGCTCGCCTCTTGACAGCCTCCTCGTTGCCGAGATAGACATGACAAAGCCCGAGGTCATCACAAGCGCAATCGACGACTTCGCCTCCGCAATAGCGCAGTTCAGAGAGATTTACAACAAGAAAAAATCCAACTAAAGCATAAAGGGAGTTGCCAAGGCAACTCCCTTTTTTATTGCATTATTTTTTGGAAATTGGCAAAGAAACTCTCGCAATAAATCTTCCGTTCTGCTTTTGAGTGGTAAATCTGCCGCCCATCTGCTCCATTATCTTCTGGCAAGTCTTTATACCTATCTCACTGCTCTCCGCAATATTGGTCGAAATGCCGTTTGATACTTCGATAAACACCTCGCCGCCGCAAGAATACGTTCTCACGTTGACTGGATATGCTTTGTCGGCATATTTATTTACATTTGAGAAAATGTTGTCTATAACTCTGCCAAAATAAGTCATATCAACGCATATCTCGCCGCCCTCAAGGTCAAGGCTGTTCTCAAAATTATATCCGTTTTCCGACAAGAGAATTATATACTCATCAAGCATATGGTGTATCACGTCCGTCGCAGGGTACGAGTCAAACGTAAGCTGTATTTCCCTCTTGCCAAATACAAGAAAATACTGGAACATATCGTCTGAAAGCTTTTTGAGCTTCGCCGTGTTTTCCTTGCATATATCAATATATTCCTTTGAGGTCTCATCATCCGTCTGCGCATCGAGAATATCAAGATATCCCATAGTCACGGTAAGCGGAGTTCTTATATCGTGAGACATGGCTGTGATAAGTCCCGCATTTGCCTCCCAGACCTCCTGCTCCTTACTCATGTTGGAAACTATAGAAATTCTCATGCTGTTTATGTCCGCCGCAAGCGTTGCTATTTCGTCATTTCCCTTTGAATACACAGGAATATCCACCGCTCCGTGCTCAACCTGCTTTACGTTTGCCGCAAGGGACGTAATACGTCTTGTAAGGCTTGAGAACGCAATCATCATAATGACCGCCATAATGATAAATGCAAAAACAAAGCTGCCTACCAAGACCAGGCTTGCAAGAAGATTGGGGGAGTTATCGACCACCGTGACAAGCAGGGTTCCGTCCTTGAAAACCACGGGGGAAAGCTCTCTGTTTCCTTCAAGAATGTCGGCAAGCAATCTTTCATACTCGAGCTTGGCGTCCTCGTTGAGATAATCTCTGAAGTCACGACCCTCGCCGTACACATATTCCGGCGGCTCGGTATTTATCTCCTCGCCGCCCTCAGCCCCGCCAATCTCAGTTGGATTTTCTCCAACCTCCGTGCCAAGCTCGGTTCCAGACTCACTTCCGGGCTCGCTTGGGAGCTCAGTCGGCAACTCGGTAGGCATCTCAGAGTCTTCCTTGTCATCCTCAAAGCGACTTGGCGAATATATAAGCTGACTGTCCTTATATATTATCAGCTCCATATAAGGGCTGCCCGTCCAGTCTGCAATCTTGTCCATATCCGTGGTAAAAAGCTGACTGTCCGTGACGTATTGCTGAAACTGATTTATATAGTCGTCGCCTCGATCCTCCACCATTTTATCGTCAAGATAATACTTCCAGATAAGGAAGTTTCCCAGAATATAGCATCCGACGAATACCGTGACGGCAAGTACAATGCTGAAGATAGTTATTATCATCATCCTGAATTTCAAGGACGAAAAAATCTTCTTATTTTTCAATCATATACCCCCTTCCCCAAACTGTTTTTATAACCTTTGGAGAGGACGAGTCGTCCTCAAGCTTTTTTCGCAGATTAAGCATATTTACCATTACGTTGTTAGAGCCCGACTGCAGCGCCGCCTCGCCCCATACCGCCTCGTATATGCTTTTGGTGTCAAGAACCTCTCCTCTGTGCTCGTAAAGATAGAATAGAATGTCAAGCTCTCTGTCGCGAAGATCAATCCTCTCGCCATTTTTATAAACCTGCCTTTTTTCGTAATCTATGCTGACTCCGCCACCAAGATCAATACTTGTGGACTCTGCCTCCTTGCCCTTGTATATCATATACCTGCGCAAGAGAGACTCAACCTTCATCACAAGCTCAAACGATGAAAACGGCTTTACAAGATAGTCGTCTCCGCCTGCCTCGTACGCCGACATTTTATCGCCGACAAGCGATCTTGCGGTAAGAAAAAGTATCGGGGTCACCGAGCTTTTGCGTATTTCTGCGGTTGCCTCAATTCCTGACATTGATGGCATCATTATATCCATAATAATAAGGTCTATCTTTTCTTTGGCGGCTATTTCAACAGCCGCTACTCCGTCGCCCGCCTCAATAATAGAATAACCTTTTTTCTCGAGCAAAAGACGAATTACCTTTCGTATCTGCGCTTCGTCGTCAACGACGAGTATTTTTATGTTAGAAGTATTCATACAAAACACCTCACTGGCATGCTTTTTTCTTTATTATAACACAAGTGTCTATCAATTTCAACACAAACTTGATTTTTTCTATGCATACGCAAAAAACGCCCAACAGAGATGGTGAGGCGCTTTTGCTTACAAAAGCGGGGCAGCAAAGCGGAGCTTTGCGTATGATTCTGAACCCTCAACACAAAGGCAAGCCTTTGTGTTATAGTGTTTCTGCTTACCCTCTGCCTCCGCCAACACAAAAACCCACCCTCATGGGTGGGTTGTGTTGTGTAATAACTCACTCGTTAATACAATGAACTATCACAAACGAAAATTGTGCATTTTAACGGTGATAATGTGATAAATACATATACACGAAGAGAGTCGGCTCTTTTTACTATGCTCATAAAATGGCATTAAGTTTTTTCAAAAAACATATTGACAAACATC
>JAZRCL010000094.1:0-54403 GCA_045659745.1 Eubacteriales bacterium | reverse complement strand
CGGACAGAAATAAAAAAAGAGGTATATAAAATTGAAAAAAAGAGTTGGAATTTTAATTTTGACACTTTGTATAATTATATCGGTGCTGAGCTTTTCGGGTTGTTCCAAAAAGGATATTCCCGACGGGTATCAGCTTGTCGCAAGAGAAGGCGACACCTTCCGCCTGTATATTCCCACGCAAGGCTGGGCGTCTAACACAAGTAGCGGAGTCACAAGCGCATATTTTGCGCTTTCAAGTGAATCTACCGGTGAGCCTGCTACCGATGTGAGCGTTTATACTCCCGATGACGCAAAGGGTTGTAAGTCTGTTGCTGAATATTGGGAGATTTGCACACAGAAGCTTTCCGCGGAGCTTGCGGACTTCAAATATATTGAGGACGAGAGCGGCACGACGGTGCTTGGCGGCGAGGCTGCGGGAAAATATATTTACACAGCCAAGAAGAATACGGGTATAGGCGATTCGGAGCAGGTAGTTCCCGTCACTTATAAGTTTATGCAGATTATGGCAATACATAACGGACAGATGTACGTCTTGCTTTTCTGCGCGCCCGAGGCCGACTATGACAAGAGAGTTGTTGATATGAATGGCAACCCCGACGAGGAGGACCTTGGAATTATCGGATATTTCAAGTTTGCCGAGGCATACGTTGCCAAGAACAATAAAAAATACGATAAGGTTAATGCTCCAGAGGGAATGAAGCTTGCGTCGTCAAAGGAAAGACCCTATATTCTTTTCGCACCCAATGATTGGAACGTTGACAACAGCGGTCAGATAACCAACGTTTACGCCACGGACAGATCAAACCTCACTGTACAGTTCATTATGCCCACGGGTAGTATACAGTCAACTGAAACGTATTGGAAGGGCTGCATGCAGAAGTATCAAAACGTTATGACCGATTTTGTAGAGGGTGAAAGCTCTGCGCAGACTGTTGCGGGTATTGAGGATAGCTGGATTGGTACATTCTCGGGCAAGAGCGGTGGAGTAGAGTACAAATTCAAGCAGGTGATAATTCTCAAGGGTGAGATATACTACGTTATAACTTACACTGCAACCGCAGAAAATTACGATGCTCATATTGCAGACGTAAATAAAATGATAGAGCATTTTAGCGTAAAATAAGGAAAATTGTAATGATTTATTTTGATAACAGCGCAACCACGGCTCTTAGCCAAGCTTCAAAGCAGAGTATTGCAGATATGCTTGATATTTACGGAAACCCCTCGTCAAGACATACATTGGGGCTTGAAGCGAAAAAGCATATAGAGCAGGCAAGGGAGAATATCGCGCTCTCGCTCGGGCTCAAAAAGAGCGAGGCTCAGAGAGTGATATTCACGTCATCGGGTACGGAGGCGAACAATCTCGCTATTCTCGGAAGTGTTTATTCCAAGGAAAAGAGAAGGGGAAATAAAATAATAACCACGGACTCGGAGCATCCGTCAGTAGAGAACGTTATGCAAAAGCTTGAGCGCGACGGCTTTGAGGTGGTTAGAATATCCACGCGCGGCGGAGTTTTTGATTTTGAGACCTTTGAAAAACAAATGGATAGCGGAGTTTTGCTTGTGTCCGTGATGATGGTCAACAACGAGACGGGCGCGGTCTATGACGTTCAGAAGATTTTTTCTGCGGCTAAAAGAAAGAATCCCGACGTTGTGACTCATTGTGACGCGGTGCAGGGATACTTAAAGATTCCCTTTAACCCTCAAAAGCTGGGGGCGGATTTTGTAAGTATTAGCGCGCATAAGATACATGGACCTAAGGGTATTGGCGCGCTCTACATATCGCCCGAGATAATAAAGACGAGAAAAATAGTACCTTATATAATAGGTGGCGGTCAGGAGGGCGGTCTGCGCTCGGGAACGGAGAACATTCTCGGCATAGTAGGCTTTTCTGCGGCGGCTAAGGTCGGTTTTGATAATCTTTCAGAGAACCGAGAAAAGATTATTGGCCTGCGTCAGCTTGCCGAGGAGGAGATTATCCGCGCAGGCGCGCAGATAAATACCCCCACAGGCGAACGCGCGCCGCATATTATCAGTGTAAGACTGCCGAGTATCAAGAGCGAGACCATGCTCAACTTTTTGTCAGCGAAGGGAATATGCGTGTCGGCGGGCTCGGCTTGCTCGTCTCATTCTCAGCATATTTCAAGTGCGCTTGTTGGATTCGGACTCACAAAGGAGCAGGCTGACTCCACAATAAGAGTCAGTCTTAGCGAATATAACACCGAGGACGAAATAAAAGTATTCGGTCAGGTACTGTCGGACGGAATAAGTATGCTGGTAAGGTTCAAAAGATGATATAAAAAAGGTGTTTTTCGTTTGCGGAGAATGCCTTTTTTGCATATATTTTATATTGGATAAAAAATAAAAATTTTTTCAAAAAAGGTATTGACAAACAATTTCGTCTGTGATATAATAGACGAGTCGCAAGGCAGAAGCCGCGCGATTATGGAAGCATAGCTCAGTTGGGAGAGCATCTGCCTTACAAGCAGAGGGTCATAGGTTCGAGCCCTATTGTTTCCACCATTTAAGTTTAACTCTCAATAGAGGGATAAACCAAAGCCCATTTTGCGTAGCAAAATGAGAGCATACAATAGGCAGTTTGTGCTTCGCACAAACTAGTCCAATTTGACGCTTTGCGTCAAATTAAGGCCCGGTAGTTCAGTTGGTTAGAACGCTAGCCTGTCACGCTAGAGGTCAGGGGTTCGAGTCCCCTTCGGGTCGCCATTTGCGGATTTAGCTCATTTGGTAGAGCGTCGCCTTGCCAAGGCGAAGGTGGCGGGTTCGAGCCCCGTAATCCGCTCCATTTTTTTATATTTGGTGACGTAGCCAAGTGGTAAGGCCCCGGTCTGCAACACCGTTATCCATCGGTCCAAATCCGATCGACACCTCCAACGCAAACGCACCCAAATGGGTGCGTTTTTGCGTTGGAGGTGACGATTGGCAATTTGAAATGATACACATAAAACGCTCGCGTTTTATGTAAGGGTTCAAAATCCGGAGTCAGTTGAACCGATAGGACGCCAATAGGCGTCCTTTTTGCGTTGGAGATGACGATCGGTCACTTGAACTGATACACATAAAACGCCCGCGTTCATTGTAGTGGCGGATTCCATATCCACCCGTTTTGATATACTTGTTTGTGGGCGCATATAGAATGCGCCCCTACGGTGTTTTGAAAAACAAACTTGACTTGCAATCGCTTTTATTGTATAATAAATTCAGAAAGGCGGTGGATAATATGCGAGATTTCGATCCATACGAGGCAAGAGCTAACCGAGTGGATAACCCGTGGGACTCTTCTTTTAAACGACCCGATGTAGATGCCCCCGTTCGCGTCAAGAGACCTATCACCCGTAGTCCCATCGTGAGAGTATTGGCTATTGTCTTGCTCGTAGTTATCGTTCTCTATTTTTTGTATGCGGTTTGCGTACATCCTATATATAAACTGAACCTTAGCCTGTTATTTGCAAAACATTGCGTGATAAAAGTCATTGTTAAGTCCTATTCGAATCGCATATATAAAGTCCAGACACTGATAATTTATACAGACGAGGACGCTTTTGCTTTAGGATCCGGCTATCCTGCAGAAAAGGAAGATTTAGATTATTACAAGACGATTAACGGTATACTGCATAAATACGATAAAGCAACCGAAGAATGGCAAGAAACTTATGATGATGGGGGTACGGACACCCTGCTTTCTGTTGATATGTTTGATCGAAGCAATTATACGCGTGTGAAAGGCAAGCTATTCCTTTGGCAGTATAAGGATAAGGACATATATTTTAAACGTGGATTTGGCAGTTTTAAGTTTATTTATGAATATAACTACGGCGAGGTGACGGTGGAATTCAAGCGCATTGGAATTACACATCTAAATCCACCGTGGGAGGAATAAAAATATCAAAGCCACGAAAAACGGCGTTTTAATAAACAAACTTGACTTGCAATCGCTTTTATTGTATAATAAATTCAGAAAGGCGGTGGACAAGAAATGGAAAAGCAAACAAAAAATATCATCACACGCGAGTGGGTGGAGAAGGAGCTTCGTTTTTACAACACCGCAGATATCCGCTCTACTCTCGTTTTATGCGGAGTTTTATCGCTTTTGTTCTTACCGCTCACCATTGGCATTGTTTATGCTATCTGCGCGCTGATAGAAAATATTTTACTTAAAATAGTTTTATCTGTTATCATTGGCGCAATTACAAGTGCACCGATTTGGATCAATCTATTGCGCCTGCGTGGTAGTTTGACAGAAAGAAAGCTACTTGAAAACGGAGATTTTGATATTGTTATCCGTAACGTACAATATAAAAGTGAAAAGATCGTTCATCGGCACATAGAGGAATATCTTCATTTTGATGATTTCGAGGAATTTTCTGTTGAACACACGACATTTCAACTTGCCTCGCAAGGAGATGCGTTCTATATCATTCATTATAAAACGAAGAGGCTCATCAAATTACTCTATTCTGCCAAAATGTATGAGTATAAAGGCATATAGAATGCGCCCCACGGTGTTTTAATAAACGCTTGACTCTCCATTCCTTTTATGATATAATAAAGACACTATAAATCTAAATCGCAGAAAGGATAAAAGCATGAAAGCGCTCAAAATAATCAAATCGATATTGTTCGGCCTGGTGTACAGCATCAATATTTTTTGGGCTTTGTGCCTCTGGGCGTGCGGCCAAACCGGAAACATTATGCTCGGAATTATCCTTATTGTATTTTATAGGTTAAGCTTATGGTTCTCGCCGTTTGCGATAACTGCTATTTGTTGGTTGCCGACAAGACCTCGAAGGCCTATATATCAAAGAATTATCTTTAATCTTGTTCATCTCGCTTTTTGTGGGATGTTGTTCGTATTGTGTTATCTGCTTTTCGGAAATTGGTATTAACGCAAGGCTACGATTACAATACATAAACGGTTGTGTTTAACTGTTTTATAATAGTTCTTTCCCATCAACCGTGCAAAAACAAAAGCACCCCTCGGGGTGCTTTTGTTTTTATAAATTATTACATCAGCCTTTCAAGTATCCGGAGAAGCGCTCTTGGGTGACGGTTGAGTCCTTGCCGCCACCCTTAAATCATATGTGCGAGGAAAAACACAAAAATGAATAATTATTCTTTTTTAACACATTTTCTGCATATAACATAGAATAATAAAAACATTGTCGTGAAAATCCTGACGTTTCACTGTTAAATCTGCTTGAGTGAGGGAAATCATATATAACAATAGGAAGGAGGTGCAATTGGAGAAAATGTTGATTTGTTGATAATAATCACAAAATCAGAGGGCAATATAATAATATATATTATCAATAGGAAGGAAATTTTAAGTCTGCACGTTTCGAAGTGGGGTACACTAAACTTTGAGTGACGGGGAAGTATTCTATCTAAATTAATAGTGGCGGCGAGCTAAGTTATAAAAAATGCAGTTTTTATGTTTGATTTGCTAATCTATTCAAAATTGCAGAATGAGACGTTTTGACCTTCAATTATTTGGCTGAAAGGGCAAAAAATGCAAGTTTGAACGTTCAATCATTCAAATTTGTGATTTTTTGTGTTAAATATTGCTCTAAAACCTTAAAATAAATAAATTTTTTATATATTTTCAAATAAAACTTTCATTTTCCTCAATAAAGTAGTTGACAAATGAAATTTTATGTGGTAAAATAGTTTCATTCATATACTCACACAGTATTTTGTTTTATATTGAATGCGATTTTGTTGAGGGAAAATCACATTCAATGTAAAAGAAATTCTGCGTGTGATGAAGCAATACTCAATTCATAAATGGAGGACACATATTATGAAAAAGAACATCAAATCAATGCTCGTGATGGCTTTGTGTTTGGTAATAGTTGGTATGATGGTTATCGGTTGTACACCTAATACAACTACAAACCCCACCGGTTCTCAGACCCCCGGTCCTAACGGTCCCGACGGTCCCGTTATCGTACCTGCTGTTTTCAAGAAGGCTGAATACAACACCACCACCACAACAATGCCCAGTAACTGGAATGAACTGACATATCAGGATAACAATGATACTCAGATCATGAGCTACATCGGCTCTTCCTTCTTCGACTACGACTACAAGTTCGAGAACGACAAGAAGTACAACGAAGACGGTTCCATCAATAAGGCTGGTATCGTTGTTGGCGCTTACACAACAAACTACTCCGCAGCTACAAAGCTTGAGGACGTTACCTCTATCGTAGATGCTAAGTGGGGCTACACCGCTGCTCAGAAGGCAGAGGGCGGCTACGCTTGGAAGATCACTCTTCGTGACGATCTTAAGTGGGACGATGGCACACCCATCAAGGCAGCTGACTTCGTATGGTCCATGCAGCAGCAGCTCGACCCCAAGTTTATGAACTACCGTGGTAACACATTCTACGATACCCTCAGAATCAAGAACTCCAGAGGCTACTACTTCCAGAATCAGGAAGGTACCTACGAGCCCGTTGCAAGCCTTGGCTATGCAAACAACGCAGCAGCTATCGCAGCTGGTGAAACACTTTACGTTAAGCCCACAGACCTCTTCAGCGGTCTCGAGACATTCGTAGACGCAGAGGGCAATCCTATGCCTGAGTGGATCAAGGTTGACAATACACCTTACGCTACACCCGAGGACTTCGTAAACGGAACAGAATATGACAACGGCCTTACAGGTCAGTGGATCATTGATACTTACGGTGCAGCTTACCTCGACGTAGGATGCGCTTATGAGACATCCGTTGCAATCTACGTTGAAAACAAGATCCGTGACGTTAAGTGGGAAGAGGTTGGTATCTACTCCATCGACGAGGAGAACGCAATCGTAGTTTGCCTTGATAAGGCATACGCTCTTCTTATGGAAGACGGCGAAACACTTTCCTACCAGGCTGCTTACTACATGGCAAGCCTTCCCCTTGTACACAAGGCTAAGTATGATGCTGCTAGAGTAGAGCCCGCAGAAGGTGCAACTCTCTGGACATCCAAGTACAACTCCTCTCTCGAGACCACAGCAAGCTGGGGTCCCTACAAGCTCGTTGAGTTCGAGGCAGGCTCTCACTACAGACTCGCTAAGAATGACAACTGGTACGGTTGGAACATGGAGCAGTACAAGAACCAGTACAACATTACAGCTATCAACTGCCGTAAGGTAGAGGAATTCGCTACACAGTGGATGGGCTTCCTTAACGGTACTTACGACGATTCCTCTCTCGCAACAGAGAACATTGCTGAGTACATGTACTCTAAGTACGTAAACTACGTTCCTTCCACAGGTACGTTCGGTATGCAGCTTTACAGCAACCTTCCTACACTTAAGGGTAGCGGCAACAACAACGGTATCCTTGCAATCCAGGAATTCAGACACGCATTCAACCTCGCTCTTAACAGAAGCGATATCATAGAGAAGATCTGGCCCGGTACAGCAACTCCTTGTCTCGGTATGGTTAACTCCGAGTACTACTACGACATCGAGAACTCTCCCAACCTCGAGGACGGCGGTGTATACCGTAACACAACTGAGGCTAAGGAAGGTCTCCTCCGCGCTTACGGCTTCGTTCAGAACGCAGACGGCAAGTGGTCCAGCGGTACACTTACAAACCTCACCACAGAGGATGCTTACGACGCACTCACAGGTTATAACCCCAATCTCGCAAAGGAGAAGATGAAGAAGGCTATTGAGATCCTTCTTGCTGATCCCGAGTACTACGGCTACGACGCTTCCAAGAACATCACAATCGTTTACGGTTCTTCCGTTGACAACGCTAAGCAGAGATTCCGTTGCGATTATCTCCAGGGCGTTCTCGATGAGCTCACCACAGGTACAGCTCTCGAGGGTAAGATCGACCTCGTATTTGACGCATCTGCAGGCGCAGGCTGGTCCGACGCATTCAGAAACGGCGATACACAGATCGGTTTCGGTTACGGTTTCTCCGGTAACCCCTTCAACCCCTTCGACATCATTGGCGCATTCGTAAATCCCGATGATAGCCTTAACTATCACGCATACTGGGATACCTCCGCTGTAGATCTCACCATCACCCTTCCCGCTGGTGACTACGAGGGCGCAGGCCAGACAATCACAATGAGCGTTCAGAACTGGTACTTCTGCCTCAACGGTCTTGCAACAGAGCAGAAGCAGGAAAAGACATACAACTGGGATGCAGGTTTCGCTCCCGCTGACGCAAGACTTACAATCCTCTCCGCTCTTGAAGAGGTAGCTCTTAAGGAGTGCCGTTCCGTAATGCTTATCGGTGACTACTCCGGCTCCTTCCTCGGCGCTAAGTTCTCTCAGTTCTCTAAGAACTACAACACATTCATGGGCTTCGGCGGTATCAGATACATGGTAGTTGAATACACCGACGCTGAATGGACAGAATTCGTTGCATCCAACAACAACGACCTTACTCAGGAGTACAAGAAGACTGAATAATTTTCAGACTAAGTTCACTAGGATTATTAAATCCTAAAACTATGCGGTGAGCGAAAGAAATTTCGCTCACCGCTGATTTGCACATTATAGTTTCCCTCAAAAATCTAAAAAACGCTGATAAACAGCAAAAAAACAGTTAAATTACAGTTAAATGGCAGTAAAAGTACTGCATAATATCAGTATAACAGTAAAAAGAGTTTAATTGTATACCGCGCGCATACGGTTTTGCGCGCAAACACCGTCGCAAAATTCCGGACGTCAAACGCGTCGGAGCATATGCGACGGGTGTCTTATGAATAGGAAAATAACAAAAACAGAGGAGAAAAACCTATGTATATGTTTAAATATGTGATGAAGCGTCTTGGCTTGATGCTTTTCACGTTTCTCATTATTTTTGTAATGTGTTTCGTGCTTGTCAAGCTTCTGCCGATTCACGTCAACGTTGGCCCCGGTGCAAGTGAAGATGCTCAATTCGTTGCCCTGAAGAATCTTGAGGGCAGGGGTTGGATCACAAACATCGAAAAGGGCGAAAATAACACCTACACGTATGACCGTGTGCCGATCCTTATCCAGCTTGGAACTTATCTCAAGAGGGTAGTCACACAGGGAGACTTCGGTGTTGTTGTTAACGTGGGTGAGTATATCAATCAGCCTGTATGGGACGTGTTTGTCAAAAAGCTCCCCCCCACAATTTTGATAAATATTTACTCAACCTTGCTCGGTGTTCCTGTCGGTCTTGGCTTGGGTATTTTGGCTGCGCTTAAAAAGAATAAGTGGCAGGACCAGGTAATCAACGTCTTTATTATTTTGTTGATTTCCGTCCCTTCAATCGTTCTGGGTATTCTTATCCAGTACTTCATGTGCTTTAAGACGGGCCTGCCGTTGCAGATGGACACGAGTGATGCTTATTTCACCTGGGACGTGTTCAAGACTATGATTCCTGCTGTATTAGCGCTCAGCTTGGGCTCCATCGCAGGATACGCGCGTTATACCCGCGCGGAGCTTTCGGAGGTATTGACGGGCGAGTTTATGCTTCTCGCGAGAACGAAGGGTCTGACAAAGAGTCAGGCTGTTTATCGTCACGCGATGAGAAACTCGATGGTCGTTATTTTCCCCTCCATACTCAGTGAATTTATCTCGGTTCTTTCGGGATCGCTGATCGTTGAGAAAATATTCGGTGTTAACGGTGTTGGTGGCTTGTATTTGGCTTCCATCGGAGGTTCATCTGCTTCTTCAATGCCTGACTACGACCTTTTCCTGCTCCTGTCTGCCTTCTATACCTTGATCGGCTTGACTGCAGGTATAGTTATTGACATAAGCTACGGATTTATTGATCCGAGAATAAGAATGGGGGCGAAGTAAAGTATGACTGATACAAAACAATACAACAATATCCCCATTGAAAAATTTCAATTTGCGCAAAGAACAGACCTTAATCACGATAAAAAGTTTGATACCAAGCCCGTAAGCTACCTTGAGGGTGCGCTTCGCCGTTTCTGCAGAAACAAGGGCGCGGTCGTAGCTGCTGTGGTTATTACTATTCTTGTCCTTTTTGCAATCATCGCACCTTTGTGCACCCCGTATACTGCTGCTTATCACGACGCGCGTTTTGCTGCTGCCCGCCCCAAGAACAAGTGGTTTGAAAACATAAATTTCTGGGACGGCTATACGAAAAAGGAAGTAGGATATCTTCAGTATTTCCATGATTACGCACTCGGTCTTGAGATTGGTCATGACGTTATTAAAAACGGCGACGTAGAGATCACACCGTTTGAAGATGGATCAAATCTCTATAAATATCGCTATGATACCTACAACGGTGTTGGCTTTGGTAAGTACAAGTATATTACTCCTGAGGAATTTCAAGATATTCAGAGATATCAGGATGAAACCGGCAGACAGGTTCTGTATCCTCTTGTTAAGCTTGGCGACCGTCCGAAGACCAAAGAGGCGGCGGACGATGCAAACATTTACTACAAGACCAAGGTGGATGAAGAAACCGGCAAGTCGGTTCCCGCTCTGGACGAAGACGGTAATATTCAGCTCAACTATTGGAAGCGTACAGACAAGATAGAGGAGGGTGGTATTGTAGCTAAGTACACCTCCAGCAGAATCGAGGGCGAGGACGGTGTAGTCGGCAAGGACGGCAAGACGTACTACTATGCATACGGAAGAGTAATCGAAGGCGGCAACGTTGAGGTCAGAGCCAATATCTATGAATACTACATTTATGAGTATTCACAGACAACAAAATATGAAAAATACGTTCGCGGTACTGTTGAAGAGCCTTATTTCCTGTTCGGTACTACAGATATTGACGGTAAGGATATCTTCGCTTGCCTTGCAAACGGTGCAAGATTCTCATTCATCTTTGCAATTGTAGTTGCTCTTGTAAACCTTATCGTCGGTGCTATCTGGGGATCTATTTCCGGTTACTTCGGTGGAAAGATCGACCTCTGCATGGAAAGATTTTGTGAGATTCTGGGTTCAATACCCACAATGATAGTTATAACGCTGCTTAAATATCATATGGGCCCGACCAACCACGTGCTCGTTCTGTTTATCGCATTCTTTGCAACAGGATGGATCGGCATGGCGGGAACTACACGTATGCAGTTCTACCGCTTCAAGAATCAGGAATACGTTCTTGCGGCAAGAACGCTTGGTGCAAGTGATATGAGAATTATGTTCAAGCATATTTTCCCCAACGGTCTTGGAACCTTGGTCACACGTTGCGCGCTCGTTATTCCTTCTATGATATATACAGAGGCAAACCTGTCTTACTTGAGTATTATTAACCTTGAATCGGGTAATATCACCTCGGTCGGTACTCTTATCTCCATAGGTCAGGGTCAGTATCTTCAGGCGCCCTACGTAGCGTTCTTCCCCTGTGTATTCCTTGTTCTGCTGATGCTCAGCTTTAACTTGTTCGGTAACGGATTGCGTGATGCGTTCAACCCGTCGCTCAGAGGATCGGAGGATTAAGTTATGAATAAAGAAGTTAAATTATCAGTTAATAATTTGAAGGTCTCCTTCCGTACAGATGCGGGTAAGGTACAGGCAGTTCGTGACATTTCCTTTGACCTTTACAAGGGTGAAACCTTGGCAATAGTTGGAGAGTCGGGATCGGGTAAATCCGTAACCTCCAAGGCTATTATGGGTATTTCCGCGGTAAACGCCATCTATGAGGGCGGGGAGATACTTTATGACGGACAGGACCTTGTCCGTATTCCCGAGGAGGAGATGCATAAGCTCCGTGGAGACAAGATCGCAATGATCTTCCAGGATCCGTTGTCTTCTCTTAACCCCATTATGCGTATCGGTAGACAGATCACCGAGGCAATGCTCTTAAAGAACAAGGCAAACCGCAAGGAAGGCCGTGCAACCTTTAATAAGACACTTGCTGAGCTTTCTGGTATGATGAAAAAGGCGCTTGCAGAGGGTGCTGACTCCAGCATTTCTGACGCAGACGTTGACAGATATATAAAGACCTTTGACAACTTTAATATCCAGGCAATAAAGCTTGAAAACAGCTATAATGCCGCACGTACTGCTGCAGAAGAAATGATCGCAATAGTAGAGGACTTCCTCTTCCTTGTCGAAAAGAAGCAGAAGGTTGACGTTGCTTCAACTCTCAAGCTCGTATCCTCAAAGCTTAAGGATATCGACGACAAGTACTTTACTGCAAAATATGCAGACGTACTCAAGGGATATATTGCGGCTCTTGACAGCGCACCTAAAAAGGAAGCGTCTGCTGAGACTCTTGACGTTCTGAAGAAAATTGAGACAACCGCAAAGGACATGCTCGAGCAGGCTCAGTACAACTTCTTCAGAATTGGATACTACGTATACAAGAACCCCAATACCGATCTTAGCCAGGTATCTGCTGACGAGGCAAACGAAATCGCATATAAGTTCCTTATGGAGGACTTTATGAATTCCTTCCTTGCGCTTGAGAAGATTGCGGTTGAGTATTCCTATAACAAAACCATTGAAAACAAGAAGAAGGCAATAGCTGAATTGCAGAATGCTATTGATTTCTTCCGCGCAGGCAACTTCAGCTCGCACGATGCAGACGTGTGCTGTAAGGTTGTAAATAAGAGTGTTCTCTCTGCAATCGATCCTCTCGCAGTTATAAAGGATAACGTAGCGTATACCTTTGGTGGTGCGCTTGAAAGAGAAGTAGAGAAGTATTTCTTCTACATCAAGAACAACCCCAAGGAAGAGGCTCGCTTCGCACGCCAGACTGCAAAGAAAGAAGCTTTGCTTGCAAAGGGTAAGACTGTAGAATGGAACGTTATTCCTAAGTCTGTTATTGAGCCCAAGGAACAGATCGAAACTATAGTTTCTGTTCTTAATCGAGTAATGAGCAGATTCCAGGCGGATGTTGACAATGCAGCAAACGTAGATTTTGATAAGCGCTGCGTTGAGATAGTTGACTATCTCAAGGAAAAGGCTTCTCAGGTCGTTTACAAGCTCACAAAGCGTATCGCTAAGGAAAAGGCTATCAAGATTATGGAAGAGGTTGGTATTCCCGAGGCGAGAATGAGATTCAGACAGTATCCGTTTGAATTCTCGGGCGGTATGCGTCAGCGTATAGTTATCGCTATCGCGCTTTCCGCTAACCCTGACATCCTTATCTGTGACGAGCCTACCACGGCGCTTGACGTGACTATTCAGGCTCAGATACTCGAGCTTATCAACAAGCTCAAGCGCGAGCGCGAGCTTTCCATTATCTTTATTACGCACGACCTTGGTGTCGTAGCAAATATGGCGGACAGAATTGCCGTTATGTATGCAGGTAAGATAGTAGAGTACGGTACTGCTGAAGAGGTATTCTATAATCCTCAGCATCCCTACACGTGGGCATTGCTTTCCTCTATGCCTGACCTTGATACAAACGAAAAGCTTGACGCTATTCCCGGTACACCCCCGAATATGATATATCCTCCTGTTGGAGACGCGTTTGCGGAAAGAAACAAGTACGCATTGGAGATCGACTTCGAAATGCAGCCGCCTATGTATCAGGTTTCCCCCACACACTATGCGGCAACATGGTTGCTCCATCCCAACGCTCCCAAGGTAGAGGTTCCCAAGATCATTACCGAGCGTATCAAACGAATGAAAGAAAGAGGAGGCAACCATGGAGAATAATAACGAAGTATTGTTAAAAGTAGACCATCTTTGCCAGTATTTCCGTTTGGGACGTAAGGACCTTAAGGCAGTCGATGATGTATGCTTTGAGATAAGACGCGGCGAGACATTTGGTCTTGTTGGTGAGTCCGGTTGCGGCAAAACAACGACAGGACGTTCAATAATCAAGCTGTATGACATTACCTCAGGTAACGTTTACTTCAAGGGTCAGAGAATTGGCGCTGGTGTTCGCTCCTATAAGGATGCAATCAAGGCTGCTCGTGCTGACGCTAAGAAGCAGATAAATCTTCTCAAGTCCGAAAAGAATGTGGATGACCACAGAAAGGCTGAGATAGAGGTAGAGATCGAAAGGATCAATGCCGAGCTTGCGGAAACAGTAGAGAAGAACAAAGTTCTTATTCATGACGCAAAGTCCGATAACAAAGAGGTAGACAAGAACTATAGAGCTTACTTGGTAAAGAAGCTTGAAGAGGAGTATGCCGATAAGTTCAGAGCGGCTCAGAGCGATGAAGCAAAGCTCAAGGCGCTCAAAAAGGAGTACAAGAGCAGACTCCACGTTGCTAAAAAGAGCAGACTTATAACTCAGATACAGATGATATTCCAGGATCCTATCGCATCTCTCGACCCTCGTATGACGGTTCGTGATATTATTGCGGAGGGTATGATAATCAACGGTATCAAGGATAAGGAATATATCAATCAGAAGGTTTATGAGATTCTTGAGACGGTTGGTCTTGTTCGCGAGCACGCAGACCGTTATCCTCACGAATTCTCGGGTGGTCAGCGTCAGCGTATAGGTATCGCAAGAGCTGTTGTTATGCAGCCTGAAATGATCATCGCCGACGAGCCTGTTTCCGCGCTTGACGTATCTATTCAGGCGCAGGTTATAAACCTCTTGAATGACCTTCGAGAGAGCCAGGGACTTACCATTTTGTTCATCGCGCACGACTTGTCCGTAGTTAAGTACTTCTGGGATAGAATCGGTGTTATGTACTTCGGTAAGATGGTAGAGCTTGCAGACTCGGACGAGCTGTTCAAGCACCCCTTGCATCCCTACACAAAGTCGCTTTTGTCGGCAATTCCGTTGCCCGACCCTGTATACGAAAAGCAGCGTAAGAGAATAACATATAATCCTCTTGCAGAGCATGATTATTCAACGGATACACCTTCGTTCCGTGAGATCAGCCCCGGACATTTCGTATACTGTAATGATGCGGAAGAAGAAAAATACAAGAAGATCGTAAATGACGAAACGGAAGGATAAATTACAGTGAAAAAGGAAAACAAACAATTATTAATAAAATATATAATTTGTTTTGGCGCTGCCTGTCTTATCACGTTTATCGTGTTCTGGGTAAAAGGCTTTTTCACACACGGTCCTGCTGAAAATATGCAGGTTTTAGCAGATGGCTTCTTCGTTTCGGGAATTCTGGTAACGTTGTTTGCAGGAATGATGTACGTCAGCGGCCAAGGTGCGCTGATAGGAATCGGATTTGTATTGAGAAACGTTGTGCTGGCCTTTACCCCTATGGGTAGAGCAAAGCACGAGGTTTACGCAAAGTATCGCGAAAGAAGAATGAGCGAGATAAAAAAATCATGCGACCATGCCATTCTTTTTACAGGTCTGTTGTTCCTTACCGTCGGCATAATCCTTACCGTTATCTGGTATACAAAATTCTACAATATAACAGGTTAATACACAAAAAGCACCCCTCGGGGTGCTTTTTGTTTTTGATTTTATCCTTGACACCGTTGTATATGGTGTGATAAAATTAAAATAGAGAGGCGGTGAAGATATGTATTCTTTTTTGCAGAGATTATTGTCGGACAAAAAGGGCGGGGAGATTTTCAGATTGTTCAGCCCTTGGCATTTTCTTTATCTTGCGGTGACGGTGATTGTTATTGTTGCTGTTTTGTTTGTGTTGAAAAACAAAAGCAGAAGTGCTAAGGAAAAGACCGCAAAAGTGTTTGTGAACGTTGCATTTGGTCTGTATATGGCGGATTTCTTCCTTATGCCGCTTGCGTACGGTGAAATTGATATTGAAAAATTGCCGTTTCACGCCTGCACCGCTATGTGTGTAATGTGCTTTTTGAGCTATCATATTCCTTTTCTCGAAAAGTACCGCGCGTCGTTTGTAATGCTCGGCTTTATTTCCAATCTTGTCTACCTCATTTATCCTGCGGGAGTTATGTGGCACGCGGTGCATCCGCTGTCCTACCGTGTGATACAAACCCTTATTTTTCATAGCGTGATGACAGTTTACGGATTTCTCACCTTGGTATATGAGCAGGACAGAATCAGCATCAAAAAGTGTCACCGCGATTTGATAGTTGTTATTTGTATGACCCTGTGGGCGATGCTTGGAAATTACATGTATAACGGAACGTCAGAGAGCTATTCGCACTTTTTTAACTGGTTTTTCGTTGTGCGTGACCCTTTTTATATGACCCCAGAGTCAGTTTCGCCGTTTATTATGCCGTTTTTGAATATTGCCTTGTTTTTTGCGGTGGAATTGGTCTTGCATTTGATAATCCAAGTCGCAAAATGGGTAAAAAACAAAAAGCTCTCTTGCGAAAACAACTAAATATAAAAGCACCCCTCGGGGTGCTTTTGTATTGGAATTATTTATTATACAAGTAAAATTGAAATTTTCTTGACTCGCCGCCACATTCGTGGTAAAATAATTATAAAGAAATGATTTAGTAAAAGGCGGTGAGGGTATGTCAAAGAGCAAAAAACGGCTGATTATAATTGCCGTGAGTGTTCCGCTGGCTTTTTTGCTTGTTTTCATGCCTCTTTCCACCGTGATAATATACGAGGTCATTTTCGGCGCTCGGTATGAAACTGCCGAATGGCTTGAGTATTCGGTTGAGGATTTTGAGGGCTTGGCGGTGGAGAGAAGTGATTTTGTCTCGGACGGCGCAACTCTCGCAGGCTACAAATACTCAAAGAATAGTGATACAGTCAAGGGTGTCGTTGTGATAGCGCACGGACTTGGCGGCGGAGGGCACAATACCTATATGCCGTTTATTGATTGCTTTACCGAGAATGGATATTACGTATTCGCCTACGATGCGCGCGGCAACGACGAGAGCGGCGGAAGAACGGTCCGAGGCTTGCCGCAAGGACTTATCGATCTTGACAGCGCGTTATGTCACGTAAAGACCCTTGAGGAATATAGCCAGCTTCCGATAGTGCTGTTCGGGCATAGCTGGGGCGGATATTCGGCGGGCAACGTGCTCGCGTTTCACCCCGACGTCAAGGCGGCGGTGATAGTCGCGGGCTTTAACGAAAGCGAGGATATGCTTTCCTATCAGGGCGGAAAATACGCGGGTCCCACTGTGGGCTTCGGCATGCTTTATCTTGACGCGTATGAAAAGCTGAAGTTTGGCAAGGAATATGCCGATATGTCGGCTACCCGGGCGATGCAGAGCTGTGACACTGGCGTGATGATAATACACGGAGGGCAGGACACAACCGTGCCCGCCGAGTACGGCTACGACAAGATGTACGAAGTCTTTGGCGATAACGACAGATTTGAGTTTGTGTTTTACGAGGACAGAGGACACGATTATATTTTCTATTCGGATGAGTCGGCTGAGTACCGCGAGCAACTGAACGCCGACTATAAGCGTTACGTTGAGGAAAACGGCAAAAAATATCACGCCGAGACTAAGGCAGAGTTTATGAATGAACATCTTGACAAGAAATTATGCTTTGAGCCTGACGCCGAGCTTATGGCGCGGATACTTGAAATGTACGACGAGTATTGCTGTGGATGATTTTGATATCAAAATAATATGCTAACGTAAAAAGCACCCCTCGGGGTGCTTTTTTGATATTTTTTGACAGTTCGAAAAACTTATATTTTCTCAAAATTCTACGCATAATAAAGCAGAGTAAAGCTTGGAGGCGTAGAATGGAGTCTATATGGAGTGAAAATTCAAAAATACCGAAATTTGACGCGCTTGACGGAGACATATCCGTTGACATGCTTATCGTGGGCGGAGGACTCTCGGGCGTTTTGTGCGCAAAAAGCCTTCACGATGCGGGTGTCAACTACGCGCTGATTGAGGCGGACAGGATATGTGGCGGTGTGACTAAAAATACCACGGCGAAGATAACTATACAGCACGGACTTTTGTGCTACGAGCTTATAAAAAAGTTCGGCGTTGAGAAGGCACGGCTGTATTTTGAGGCGCAGAACGACGCGCTTGTGAAGTACAGAGATATGTGCTGCGATATTGACTGCGATTTTGAGAATCAACCGTCTTTTGTATATTCAACAAACAATTTAAGGGTGATAGAGGACGAGACGAGGGCGTTTGAAAAAATAGGCATCAAGGCATATTTTGAAAAGAATATTGATTTACCTGTGGAGACTGTGGGCGCGGTCAGGATAGATAATCAGGCGCAGTTTGACCCACTAAAATTTGTGTCGCATATATGCCGTGGGCTTAACATATTTGAGCGGACCAAGGCTCTGGAATTTTCGCCCGACGGAGTGTTTACAAACCGGGGAAAAATAAAAGCCAAGAAAATAATTATGGCGACGCATTTTCCTATAATCAACAAGCACGGATTGTATTTTGTAAAGATGTATCAGCACCGCTCGTACGTGCTGACTCTCTCGGGCGCGGATAAGGTGGGCGGAATGTACGTTGACGCGGATAAAAAGGGGCTTTCTTTCCGTGACTATGGGGAGTATCTTCTGCTCGGCGGAGGAAGTCACCGCACGGGAAAGCAGGGAGGCGGCTATAACGAGCTTGAAGATTTCGTCAAAAAACACTATCCCAATGCCAAAATTACGCACAGATGGGCAACGCAGGACTGCATGACGCTTGACGGTGTTCCGTATATAGGGCAGTATTCGCTTGGCGCGGACAATCTTTACGTCGCCACGGGATTTAACAAGTGGGGGATGACGAATGCCATGCTCTCGGCTATGATGCTTACGGATATGGTGCTTGAGAGAGAAAACAAGTATGCAGAGGTGTTCTCACCGTCAAGAAGTATGCTCCGCACACAGCTCCTCTGCAATCTTGGGGAGTCTTTGCTCGGCTGGGTGACACCTACGGCGCCACGGTGTCCTCACTTGGGGTGCGTTCTGAAATACAACAGAGCAGAGCATACGTGGGACTGTCCCTGCCACGGCTCGCGCTTTACACAGGACGGTCAGCTTATTGACAATCCTGCGACGGATGATAAGATGTTTTGAAGATTTGATATCACTATGAAAAATCCCGACTCTGATGAGCCGGGATTTTTGATTGTTTTACATATTATCGGAAGAAGAAATTACTGCAAACTCGCCTATGATACGAATCTCAACACTGATGGCCCCGATATCTGAGTTGCCGTAAGCTTTATATTCGTAATTACTTAATATATTATCCTTCAGTTTCACTTCGAGATTTGAGGATGTTCCGTGTACAGCGGTATATGCTGTATCAATAAAAGTCGGAGATGAATTGTCTATATCAAAATCAAAATAATTTTTTGTATATTTTTCTGCACTGTAGATATCTAACGATTGGAATTTCATAGGATCTACAAATGACATTATTACGTTATTTGCCTCTGAATAAGTCGTTGATTGCTGGGACTTATCCTTAACCGTTCCATCTGATCCTTTTAATGTGATCGTCAAGACACCTTTTGAATATTCGAATACGTAATAGTCCTTAGTGTCATCTTTTGTTTGTGTATAATTGAAGCTGATGCCTTGAGTTGCGTCGTTGTGAAATTCTCCCTTGAAGGTAGTTATACTGGAGATACTATAATTGTTTTGTTTAATTGTTTCGTATACTGAAACCTCAAAGCTTATAGCTTTGGATATAGATGTATTTTGTATCGCACTCTGTGTTTTTGAAATCGCAGGGAAATTGGGGATGTGCTGATATTCGGATAGATCTACAATATTGAGGTTATCCTTATCGACGGCGTTTATATTGCTGAACGTGGATTTAATTGACAGCACAGTGCCGCTGTGGTCGTCCATAAATACAAAGACTATGCTTGCCTCATTAATATAAAAGTCATCGGATATAGACATCTTTATCTGTACATCCTCGATATTGGTGTCAAATACACCGCTAAGGGTTGTAAGATATTCATTAAATGGAAGAAGACTGTCGCGATCAAATTCACAGAACTCAACTTCCCATGTGCTATCGCTATTCTTTGTACATTTCTTTTTGCCGCAGAGCTCATAATCTATATCAGTAATATCAATTACGGACTCTTCTTTTGTATATTCGATATATTCCTCTGGGCTTATGTTGTCATATCTGGCGGATCCGTCTTCATTTGTGAACATCTTGCCGTCGTAATACCCATTGACATATGAATTCTCCTCTTTTTCGGAAGCCCCCTGAGTATTCATGTACATTGTGGTTTCAGTGACGTGGTAAAGCCCGGTTGGAGTATCCATACAATATGTTTCGTACGCATTGCCTTCTATGTTGTACATTACCCCACTGATTGAAAACGAGAAGTCCATTTCGGATGTGGAATTATATGACGTTGCGGCTGACATATTTTCATCTGCGCGTTTGTACACGGCTATTGCGCGCTCATCCTCATCAAGCTTCATCAAGCTATTTTCTTCTTTTTCTTTTTTATAGTCACAAGACACAAATACTAATGACATCAAAGTCAACGCAAGAATAAGGGATAAAATCTTAAATAATGCTTTTTTCATAATATTGACCTCCTCGTTTTTTTGTTCACCTTAATTATACCATATACAACATAGTTTGTCAATGCGCGGGGAAAAAGCAAAAAGCTCTGCCATATGTGACAGAGCCTTTGTCTATATATTATCTATTAAGAATAAGCTTTGTAAGCTCAACGGGCTCAACGATTGTGTCGCCCTTGTAAACTCTCATGTTGCCGGAAGCGATCTCGTCGATGAGAACCACCTCGCCGTTGTTGTAGCCGAACTCAAACTTGATATCCCAAAGGTCGAGACCGATGGAAGCGAGGTCGTCTGCAACTATCTTTGTGATAGCGAGAGTCTGCTTTTTCATCTCTGTGAACATCTCGGGGGACATAACGCCAAGAACCTCAAGGCCCTCACCTGTGACGAGCGGATCGCCCTTTTCGTCATTCTTGAAGGTGCACTCAACGTATCCATTGGGGATGCGGGTGCCGTTCTTTATGTACTCGCCGTATCTGCGGATAAAGCTACCGGTAGCTACGAGACGGCAAATAACCTCAAGTCCGCCGCCGCCCTGCGCCTTACCGAAGCACTCTGCGGGGAGAACTTCCATTGTAGCGTCTTCAACGTTTGCAGAGACGTAGTGCGTCTTTATTCCTGCCGCCTTGAGCAATTCAAAGTAGTGAACAGAGGTCTCAAGATTTGCTCTGCCGATACCTTCAATGGTAAGACCTACTGAGTTTTCACCGGGATCGAACACGCCGTCCTTACCCGTGCAGTCATCCTTGAACTTCAAAAGTACGTTGCCATTTTCAAGCTCATAAACATCCTTGGTTTTTCCTGTGTAAAGCTTCTTCATTTTTTTATGACCTTACCTTTCTTTGAAATCGCCCTTGAGCGACAAAATATAACGTAATTATTTTATCACAAAATTATTTTATTGTACAGTATTTTTTTGAAAAAAGTTGTCGCAAATACGAAAAAATTTTACATAAAATTTTTCAGGTTTTTGTGATTTTTGTGGGCTTGCGGGATATTACGCCTCGGTATCCGTGTCCTGGTCGGAATATTTCTTTATTCCGTCCATTTTTCCGGCGTCTCTGAAGCCGTCTATCTCGCTGCGGCATATCGCGCCGAAAATGCGGTAGCGAAGCCCCTTGTTTTGTCTTTCAAGAGTGCGGAGCAGGGTCTTCATTTCCTCGCGCTCGGTGGTCTTGTCTGCGGGGCAGGGAGAGGAGATGACGGGCAGAGAATTTTTACGGGAGAATTCCGAAACGTCCTTTTCGGGCATATATATCATAGGTCTGATGACACTTATATCCACGCGCGAAAGGTACGTGACGGGAGAGAAGCATCCAAGTCTGCCCTCGAAAAACAGATTGAGCATAAAGGTCTCGACAACGTCGTCAAAATGATGTCCGAGCGCGACGGTCGTGCATCCAAGCTCCTTTGCCGCATTATTGAGCGCGCCGCGGCGCATTTTAGCACAGAGGGAGCAGGGATTTTTTTCTTTTCTTACGTCAAAAATTATCTTGGATATTTCTGTGGGTATTACGTGGTATTCCACGTTCAGCTTGTCGCACAGCTCCTTGATAGCCGAGAAGTCCTGCTTAGGCTCAAATCCCATATCAATAGTTATTGCGATAAGCTCAAATTTTTTGGGATAAAAGCGGCGCAGATACGCCATAGCGCAGAGCAGGGTAAGGGAGTCCTTTCCCGCGGATACGCCAACGGCGATCTTGTCGCCCTCGTTTATCATTGAATAATCATCTATTGCGCGTCTTGTATAGCTCAAGACGCTCTTCATATTTTCCATATCTTGTCCTAACTTTGCGGGAGTATATCCCGATTATTTTTTGCCGAGGAAGGCATCAAACGAGCAGGTGTCGTATATTGTTTTTGCATCTGCTGAAAGGATACTCTTTTTGCTGTCTGTGGGGCTGTCCGACAGATAAAGCGGTGGGTACAGCTTGTTTCCCGATGCGCCACCCTTTACCGCCTCGGTTATGACCATTGACGGAGGAGCGGAGGGGTATGCGTGAACAAATATAATAACCTTTGGCTCTAGTCTGTTTGCGCGCAGAGCGCATAAGAGGTCGGTGAGCCTGTCGGGACGCCAGACGGTGCAGAATTTACCGCCGTGCTTGAGAAGTCTATATGCGCAGGCGCAGAAATCCTCAATTCCGCCAAAGACCTCGTGGCGCGCGATAAATTTCTCATCGTGCTGATTGCGTTTGCCTGAGTCTGCCTTCATATACGGGGGATTGGCAAAGACGCAGTCAAGCTCTCCGTCCGTGTCGGCAGAGCGTATATCCCGCAGGTCTGAGTGTATGGCGGTTATTTTGCCGTCAAGTTGATTTTCCCTTACGTTTTGCTCGATAAGAGCCGCAAAGCTTTCCTGAACCTCAATCGCGTACACGTGTGAGAACTTATCTCTTGACTGACATAAAAGCGAGATAACACCCGTACCGCTTCCAAGGTCTGCCGCGCGCTTTTTAGAACCGCTCGAAACAAACGCCGCAAGAAGATACGCGTCCGTGCCAAAGGTCAGCCCTCGGTTGTCCTGCGACAGAGTAAGATTTTCATTTATTTTAACAGAACTGTTCTGCAAATTCATAATTTTCTCCATCTAAAAGTTTACGCCGAGTGTAAACTCGGCGTAAACTAAGTAATTATGCCTGAACGGGTGCACCTACGGGGCAGGTGTCTGCACAGTTTCCGCAATCGATGCACTTGTCTGCATCAATTACATATACACCGTCGCCCTCAGCGATAGCCTCAACGGGACAGTCTGCTGCACAAGCGCCACAAGCGATGCAATCTTCGGTAATCTTGTATGCCATAGTATTTTTCCTCCGTTAAAAATATTTTACGAGTACATTGTATCACAAAAATTCAATTATTTCAACACCTAATTGAAATTTTTTTGTCTTTTTAATAAATTTTATTTTTCTTCCTTGCGTTCAGGACGGGAAAGCACTTTGACTTCATCTCGGTGGAAGGTCTTGGGGGCTACGTCGGGGTGGTCGTCAAGACGCACCTTTATCTTGCCTGCCAGGGTTATTACCTCGGTGACGATGCCAATGCCGTCGGGAGTTTTCACCTTGGAATCGACTGCGGGAGTTTTCGCCGCTTCCTCCTCGTAGGTGGAATATTCGTACTGCAAGCAGCACATAAGTCTGCCGCAGCAGCCCGAGATCTTGCCCGAATTGAGTGATAGATTTTGCTCCTTTGCCATTTTTATTGACACCTGAACGAAGTCGGACAAAAATGTTGTGCAGCAAAGAGGTCTGCCGCAAGCGCCAAGACCGCCCATTATCTTCGCCTCGTCACGAATACCTATCTGGCGGAGCTCTATTCTCGTTTTGAAAACGCCTGCAAGATCCTTTACAAGCTCACGGAAGTCAACACGTCCCGCACTTGTGAAATAGAAAAGAAGCTTAGAGTTGTCAAAGGTGTACTGCGCCTCAACGAGCTTCATATCAAGCTCGTGCTTTTGTATTTTTTCAAGACAGATGGAGAAGGCCTCCTGCTCGCGACGCTTGTTTTCGTCGTTGTGAGCCTTATCCTCCTTGGTTGCTATACGCAAAACGGGGCGAAGGGGAAGCACGAGTGACGTCTCGGGAACCTCCTTGTCACCAAAAGCGACCTCGCCAAACTCAGGTCCGCGCGCGGTTTCAACTATAACGTATGATCCATCGCGCACGTCGATTCCGTTTCTGTCAAAGAAATATATCTTGCCGTTTGCCTTGAATCTGACGCCAGCAACGTGAATTCTGGGAGTGTCGTCCGTGCTTATGCTGATTGTCACCTCGGGAGTGTCGCAATCAATATCTGGAGAGAACATATCCTCCTCAGCTATTGCCGCATCAAGCTCGAAATCCTTGACCTGCTCGACATTCTGCGTCTGCGCATCTGTGGGCTTGTTGTGCTTGCGCTTTTTATAATAAGGCTTTTTGTGGCGTTTTTTACTTTGCTGGTTTGAGAAATTGTTGTTATTTGAATCCATAATTATCCTTTCGTTTTCAGATAAGCTCTGAATTTTTGAGCATATTTACAGTTGTTAGCTTCACATTTGAATTTCGAGAAAGATCGTCGATAGCCTGCTCGGTCGCTCCAAACAGCTTGAGAAGCTTTTTGGAGGTAAAGTGGGTTGCAAGCTCGCACGCCTGCTCTCTGTCTGCGTAAAAGCAGAGAGGAGCATCGTCGCTTTTTTTGAGCAAGAGCAGATCGCGCAGAGCATTCTGGATGTAATAAAGTCTGTCGCATATCTCGTGACGCTTTGATCCAAGCGAAGACGCAAGCTCAAGCTTGTCGCGATTGAGTTTTCCTGACGCAAGGCTTATAAAATCCTTGGCAATTCTGCGGTTTTCAAGTATTTGCTTGCGCTTTCTTGCATCAAGCAGGGACAGCGCACATCCTATACTTCCGTCGGCGGCGCATATCATTTCCGCAAACTCCTCCGGAGATTGCGCCTTGAGCTCAACCGCCTTGCGATTGTTGCTTAAAATATATGCCTCAATATCCTCTCGGGATATTTTTTCTGTTCGCATAATAGGCGCGCGGCTCTTAACTGTTTCAAGCAGAGCAGAGGAATTTTCGCATATTAGGAAGAAAAGCACGTATTCGGGCGGTTCTTCAAGGGAAAGCAAAAACGCGTTCTGCGCCTGAGTTGTCATAGCATCCGCGGGGTCAATAATATACGCTTTCACAGAAAGATCGGTCGGCGGCAGATATATATCGTTTTTGAGAAACCTTATAGCATCAACGCTGATGCTTACTCTGTCCTCCTCGGGAGCTATGCGAATGACGTCAGGAGAGCGGCCTTCAAGTATTTTTCTGCATGATATGCATTTTTCACAGGGGAGATTTGCACCCGGAGTGTTTTTCTGAGCGCAGGACATGGCGGCAATTGTCTGAAGTGCGATGGTATGTCTGCCGCTGCCGACGCTACCCTCGATAATGTACGCGTGGGAGAGGGAGTTATTGTTTACAGCACGAGCAAGTCTTGAGCACAGGGTATTGTTGCCGACTATTGACGTAAACGTATTATTCATGACCTTCTCCCTTCAACAAACAATTATACAAATTATATTATAACAAAAACAATCTGTATTGTCAAGAAATTTATCTCGGTATTTTTTTCATATACGGTATACCGCACACAAAAACCCCCGCCGCTTAATATAGCGGCGGGGTAAGGTTTAATTGCTTTTTTCCGAGAAATACTGAAGCACTGCACGTCTTGTGACTATGCCCATAAACATTCCGCGGTCATCAACCACAGGAACGAAGTTATGATCGAGAATAGTTGTGAGCAGATTTTCCATTGATGCGGTTATACGGACGGTAAAGTCCTCCCTGTGTACCGCCTCGTCGATAGATATATCCTCAAGGTCAGCCATATCTATGGTTCCTATGTTAAATATACTTCTCAAAAAATCTCCCTCGCTGATATAACCCGCGTATTCTCCGGTTTCTTTTATAACCGGCAGGGCGGTATATCCGTAGTGTCGGAGTTTCTCAAGTCCCTGACGCATACTGTCTCCCATCGTAAGAAAAGCCACGTTGTTTTTAGGAGTGAGAAAAAATGCAATATTCATTAAAATATCCTTTCGGTAAATCTGTTTTAGATGTTGTTTGATGTGTGATCAAAACTTTTTGCGGGCCTTTCTGCTTATGCACAAAGCGATGCCGGAGCAGAGAACTATGAGGGTTATGAGCCCAAAGGCTATTCCCCATACTACGGGTATACTGGTGGGAACTTTCAAGAATGATCCAGAGATGCAACGAGAATCTACGTCCAGTGACGTTTCAAAATCCTGTGTTCCTCCAACGTAGGAAAGTGAGACAAGCAAATATACTATATTGATGGGGTGATCCTTGGCGAATTCCTTTGAGAAGGCCTCGTATGAAGAATACCAGAAAAGATTTGCGGTGTTTCCGGTATCCTCGTCAATTTCCTTTTGGACGCTGTATCCCGTGATGTGTTTCTTTGCCTCTCCCACATCTGAAACCGTGGCTTTTTCAGACGTTGTAAAAATCTCTTTTATAACAAGCCCCTCGTCCGGCGACTCGGTCTTGATTATAGGATGAGCATCAGGAAAACGGGCCAATACGTCACTATTCTGAGACGAATAGTTTGTGCGGACAAAGTATGTGATCGGGTGGTCGGAGTTTGCATCCAAAACAAGATGGGTATTATTGTCGTTCATATGATGCTTCTTGTCGCTGTCGGAAATCACACCGTTTTGCGCAGTAAGTCCTAAAGTTTCTGTCACACGCAAGAGATTAGTCATCTGCGTGTTTTCGGGAGACGTAATCAGAATAACGTCTCCTCCGCGCTCCAGATACTCTATTATCTTATCCGCGTCGTTAGATGAAATGTCGGTCTGAGGCGAGGATATGATGAGAGCAGAGCAGTGGGCGGGGATGGAATTCACGCTGTCAAGATTTAGCTCATTATACGCGCCGTTTTGAGAATACTTGATATTAGTGTAAAACGAGTCGTCAATAGCCTGCTCGCCGTGTCCTGTAAGGGTGAACACCGTGCTTATGTTATCCTGAGTAACGAATTCTATTCCTGATACAACGACTTTGTCAAGATTAAAGAACGTTTCATAGCCTATTTGAGAGATGTCGTATCCCTCGGAAACGGCTTGTTGACACAATGAGAGGAATTCGGACTCGGAATAGTAGTATGAGCCGACCTTGTATTTGTAGTAGTTGGATGAGTTAATGACAGTATGTCTTTTTGCGCTCTCGATGATAATGCTGTTATTGCTCAGGGGTCTTATTCCGTCGCTATTTACGTGATAATAAGACACACCTATGTACTTTTCAACAAAATTTGGATCTGCGGTGACGTTTATCAGCCTATAATCTATATGCGGATTTGTAGCTTTATATTCCATGAGGACCTGTTCTATCTGAGCATCGGGAATGCCGCGTTCGCTAAGAAGATAAATGGTTATATCCTCATCCGTTTTACTTGCATATTCCTTGGATACATCTGAGAGAGAATATATATTAAGTCCTGACGCATCAAACGAGGTGAATGCCGTAGGGATAGAAAAAACGCCGAAATTTATTGCGATGAGAAGAACGATGGATGCTGCAACGACAAGTGCTGATTTTTTGCTTGTGTGTTTTACGGAAGTTCTTTCTTTTTCAATGACCACATAAGAAAGAAAAACAAAAAATGCTGCTACTGATACGAGATATATAACGTCCTTGATATCAAATATTCCAAGCGAAAATTTAGAGATTTTTTCAAACGGAGAAATAAATCTAAAGATTCTGTGGAATAAAGAAGAAAAGCTGCCGGGTGACACAAGGTATGCTATTGTGGTGGGGACAAGGAATATGAAAAGCGCTACACCGCCAATTGTCAGTTTTTTTGACAAAAGCCAGATTATAAGGCAAATTATAATCTCCAAAATGATTATAGCTATAAGCGAAGCTATAGAGGATGTGGGGACGTATGCTGAAAGTGTTGGACCGGTGTAGAGAACTGCCAAAACAAGCGCACCTATGACAAATGAGAGCACGCTTCTGCGAGAATTAGCTCCAATGAACATACATATCGCGATCATTACCGCGCCGATAAGGAGATACGCAAGTATTGATGAGTAAGACTGTGCAAAGAGGACGTTGCCGTATATTGAAAGCAAGAGCGGCATAACGGCCAGAATCAACACGGAAATTGCGAACACCGTAAGAGCCGCGAGATATTTTCCAAGAACTATATTGTGAGTTTTTATTGGAAGGGAGAGAAGAAACCTGGTGTTTCCGCTTTTGTTTTCAGGCGCGAATATTGGCATACACAAAAAGGGAATTGTCAAAATGGTCGCCATAACCAAAAGGTTGATTCCGTATTCTATTTGGGGGATGGCACTGACGAGATTTGTGGCAATGACTGACACGCCTATAAGCCCTATTGATACCGCAATAAATATCCAACCGAATACAGTTGTCAGGTGAGCTTTAAGCTCGCGTTTGAAAATTATGCCCATTATTCTGCCTCCTTTCCAAGAAAGCTTTTAATATTTGTATCAAGCTTGCCATCGGAAAGCATTGCTCCGCTGTCGCAGAAGAAAAGCACCTGCGGATCATTAGATACAATGATAGCGGATTTTGATCTTGAAACGGTTTTTATGAGTTTGAATATTTCCTGCGCTTCATTCTTGCTCAGGTCGCTTGTGGGATTGCAGAAAAGGAGAACTGAGGAGTTTGATGCGATGGCCTGAGCTATTCCGAGTCTTGCTCTTCCTGGGGAGCTGAGTTTTGATATGACAGCATCCTTAAGCGCAAGAAGATTGGTTGAGGTCAGTGCGGACTTTATGTTTTTTTGCGCCTGCTCAAAGTCAAGCTGTTTTGCCTCGGTTATAAACGAGAGATATTCTATAACCGTCATATTCTTATAAAATGGCATATCCTCAGGCATATAGCTCATAGAAAGCTGCGCATTTAGTCTGTGGTTCGTTATACTGTGGCCGCAAAGGGATATTTCTCCCTCGAAAGTCACGCAAATGCCCGCAAGAGCCTCCATAAGAGCTATTCTTTCTGCCTTATCCTGACAGAGAATGCCAAAAACAGTCTTTTCGGGTACCGTCAACGTTATATTGTCCAAAAGGATTCGGTCACCGTTTCTTTGGGTAAGATTAGTTATGCTTATCAAGGTCGTAGCCTCCAAATATCTTTGTTTACTCAACTATAATTATACCATAAAAAGCAAATGTGTCAAGTCTGTGATAGGTTTTCAAAAAAAATAGATACGCTGGTGATATCTGTCGCAAAAATTCCGACAATTGGTCGTTGACAAAAAATGTGTTATGTGATATAATTTATGATGAGTAAATCTGTAAAAAGTTGTAAAAAATCAAACTTATTTCGGAGGGACTATGGCAGATAAAAATTATTCTGAACATCAATATCTGTTTCATCAAGGAACGTCACGCCGAGCTTACAATTACATGGGAGCTCATAGGGACAATGACAAAATTTTCTTTAGAGTCTGGGCACCGAATGCAGAGGCGGCTTTTGTTGTAGGAAGCTTTAATTCCTGGTCAAATGACTGTCCTATGCAGAGAGTCAGCGGCGGCGGAATCTGGGAGGCTTGTCTCCCCGCAGACACCGTAAAGCAGGGAGATATTTACAAGTACAAGCTTATAAATCACGGCAGGGAGATATACAAGTCTGACCCGTATGGAGTTGTGATGGAATCTCCTCCCGATGCGGCGAGTGTCATATACGACATAGAAACCGAGTATAAATGGCACGACGAGGGGTGGTTATCTCACCGACTTGACTTGAGTCGAGAGGGATTTTACAAGCAGCCTATGAACATATACGAGCTGCATCTCGGCTCGTGGAAAAGACACGAGGACGGAAGCTATTTCAACTATAAGGAAATTGCCGACGATCTTGCACCTTACGTAAAGCAGATGGGATATACACATATTGAGATAATGCCAGTGTCCGAGCACCCCTTTGACGGCTCGTGGGGCTATCAGGTTGGCGGATATTATGCGCCCACGTCCCGCTTTGGAACACCCCATCAGCTTATGAACTTCGTTGATATTATGCACACGGCGGGAATAGGCGTTATTATGGACTGGGTCCCTGCGCATTTCCCAAAGGATGCATTTGGTCTTTATGAGTTTGACGGTCAACCCCTTTACGAGTATCAGGGCAAGGATCGTATGGAGCATAAGGGTTGGGGAACAAGATGCTTTGACGTTGGACGTGAGGAGGTTCAGTCCTTCCTCATATCAAACGCGTTCTATTGGATAGATAAGTATCATTTCGACGGATTGCGTGTGGATGCGGTGGCATCAATGCTTTATCTGGACTACGACAGAATGCCGGGCGAGTGGGTGCCGAACATCTACGGCGACAACCGCAATCTTGAGGCGATGGCTTTTTTCAAAAAGCTTAATTCTTCGATAAAGAGCGAATATCCCGACGTAATGACCATAGCAGAAGAGTCAAGCGCGTGGTGTAATATCACGGGCTTTGAGAATGACGGCTTGGGCTTTGATATGAAGTGGAATATGGGCTGGATGAACGACACCCTGTCGTACGCCAAGGAAGAGCATATACACAGAAAATATCATCACGACAAGCTCACATTCCCTCTTATGTACGCGTTTA
This sequence comes from Eubacteriales bacterium, assembly GCA_045659745.1. Lineage (GTDB taxonomy): Bacteria > Bacillota > Clostridia > Oscillospirales > CAG-272 > SVTX01. Next base: position 23,995 of record JAZRCL010000094.1, on the reverse strand, counting down.
ATGAAAAATACGTGCTTCCCATATCTCACGACGAGGTGGTTCACGGCAAAAAGTCTTTTGTGGACAAGATGGCGGGGGATTATTGGAGAAAGTTTGCGGGCGCTAGAGTATTTCTTGCTTGGCAGATGACTCACCCCGGCAAAAAGCTCAACTTTATGGGCAACGAAATAGCGCAGTTCAGAGAGTGGAATTATGACGATAGTATTGAGTGGTTTATGCTTGACTACGATATGCACGCCAAATATCAGCTCTACTGCGCAGAAATAAATAATTTCTACCTTTCGCGTCCCGAGCTGTGGCAGATAGAAGATTCCTGGGAGGGCTTCCAGTGGATAGAGGCCGACGACTCCCCAAGAAGCATCATATCCTTCCGCAGAATAGGCGAGGGCGGCAAGGAAATCATGGTTGTATTGAATTTCACCCCCGAGACCTACGAGAATTTCACGATCAAGGTGGAACGCGCGGGAGTTTACAAAGAGCTGTTCAATTCTGACGATAGAAGGTACGGAGGAAGCGGAGTGACTAACACGGGAGCCGAGCTTGAGAGTATTTCCGAGTTTGAAGAAGAGACTCTGCATTTCCGTATGCCTCCGCTTGGAGCTTGCATACTGTGCTTTGACAGAGAAAAGCAAGCACCCCAAAAGCCTGCGCAGAAAGTGCGTCGCGCAAAAAAGACAAAATAAAACAGAGACCCATAGCATAATATATAACGCGAGACCTAAAAACATATTAAAAATTTAAGGAGACAAGTCTATGTTCAAGAAAAAAGAATGTGTCGCTATGCTCTTGGCTGGCGGACAGGGTTCAAGACTTTACGCGCTTACTACAAAAACCGCAAAGCCTGCGGTACAGTTCGGCGGAAAATACCGTATCATTGACTTTCCGCTTTCAAACTGCATAAACTCGGGTATTGACACCGTCGGAGTTCTTACGCAGTATCAGCCTCTTGTGCTTAACGAATATATCGGTAACGGCCAGCCTTGGGACCTTGACCGAGTATGGGGCGGAGTTACTGTGCTTCCTCCTTATCAGGGACAGAAGTCTGCTGACTGGTACAAGGGCACCGCAAATGCAATTTATCAGAATCTCCAGTTCATAAACAGATATGAAACAGACCACGTAGTTATCCTTTCGGGTGACCACATCTACAAAATGGATTATGCCAAGATGCTCGCATACCACAAGGAAAAGAACGCGGACTGTACTATCGCCGTTATTGACGTGCCGATCGAGGAGGCAAGCCGCTTCGGTATTATGAGCACGCACGAGGACGGAACTATATACAAGTTCACCGAAAAGCCCAAGAATCCCGATAGCACAAAGGCGTCTATGGGTATCTACATATTCAGACGCGACAAGCTTGAGCAGTATCTCGTGGCTGACGAGGCTGACGAGAATTCCTCTAATGACTTCGGAAAGAACATAATCCCCAATATGCTCGCGGACGGACAGAGAATGTTCGCATACAGCTTTGAGGGATACTGGAAGGACGTTGGAACTATTTCTTCTCTTTGGGAAGCAAATATGGACCTTCTTGGAATCAACCCCGTGCTCAATATCGGCGGTGACGATTGGAAGATCTATTCCAGACATTCTGCGCGCGGACCTCAGTTTGTAGGCTGTGATGCTGAGATAGAAAACTGCTATATGACCGAGGGCTGTGAGATATACGGTACTGTTAAGAATTGTGTTATCGGTGCAAACGTAAAGATAGAGGCAGGCGCATACGTTGAGGACTGCGTTCTGATGGGTGATCTGACCATAAAGAGCGGAGCAGACGTAAGATACTCTATTATCGATACGGGCGTTTCTATTGGTGAAAACGCAAAAGTCGGTGCAGCTCGCGAGAGTGCAAAGGGCGTGACAGTTATAGGTGAAGACGTAGAGATAGAAAATTGCGCAGTTATTGAGGACGGCGCTATGATAAGTGAATCAAACTGATAGGAGGGAATAGATATGACAGTAGCAGGACTTATATTCGCGAACGTACACGATAATACTATACCCGAGCTTACAAGAACAAGAACTATGGCAAGCGTACCCTTCGGAGCAAGATACAGACTTATCGACTTTATGCTCTCGAATATGGTAAATTCGGGAATTACCAAGGTTGGCGTTATCGCCAGCAACAACTACGAGTCCCTCCTCGACCATCTCGGAACAGGTAAGGACTGGGATCTTGCAAGACGCTCAGGCGGTATCAAGATCATACCCCCTCACATAACCTCTTTTGATAATAACGCGTCGGGACTTTCCTCCTCGAGACTCGAGGCCATAATGGGCGCGGCTAACTTTATCAACAGATGCAAGGAAGACCATCTTGTAATGGCAGACTGTGACATAATCTGCAACATAGATCTTACAAAGGTCATAGCCGAGCACGATAAGAGCGGTGCGGACATCACATTTATAACAAAGACACAGGATCTTACAAGCACAGTGTCTGCGGAAAAAATAATTGTCATTGATGCAGATGAAAACGGCAGAGTTACTGACTTTGCTGAGAAAAATCGCTTTGAGGGCGTCGCTAACATTTACGCAAACATAATGATAATCAAGCGTTCCTACCTTGTAAGCATTATGCAGAACTCTATGGCGCACGGATACCACAGATTTTTGCACGATATTCTTGCGCGTGAGGTTAATAAGGCGAACTATAGAATATACGAGTACGACGGCTTCCACGCAACCATAAACTCTATGGAGACTTATTTCTCCTGCTCTATGCAGCTTCTTGAGCAGAACGTAAGAGAAGGACTTTTCGGAGATAAGAATTATCCCATACTTACAAAGGTTCGTAACTCTGCTCCCACGCGCTATTGCGAGGGCGCAAAGGTAAAGAATTCCGTTATTGCAGACGGATGTGTTATAGAGGGAACTGTTGAAAACTCTATTATTTCCAGAGGCGTTCATATTTGTAAGGGCGCGGTAGTAAAGAACTCCATACTTTTCCAGGATGCTTATATTTGCGAGGGCGCGTCTCTTAACTGCGTAGTAGCGGATAAGAATGTAATGGTCAAGAACGGTCGTGTTCTCTCGGGACACGAAACTATGCCGTTCTTTATCGGCAAGCGTGTTACTGTATAAGCTGAATTCAGAAAGGGAAATAATATGAAAAAGATACTTTTTGTAGGCGCAGAAACTATGCCTTTCGCTGCAACAGGCGGACTTGGCGATGTTATGGGCTCGCTTCCCGCAGCTCTCAAGGCGCTCAGCCGAGATAACGACGTAAGAGTAGTTATGCCGCTTTATTCCGCGGTTTCCGACAAGTGGAGAGCGCAGATGAAGGATGAGGCTATATTTACGGTAAGTCTCTCTTGGAGAAATCTGTACTGTGGTGTCAAGAGTCTTGAGAAGGACGGCGTTAAGTACTACTTTATAGACAACGAGTATTATTTCAAGCGTGACGGAGGTCTTTATGGATTCTACGATGACGGTGAGAGATACGCGTATTTCTGCAAGGCTGTGCTTGAAATGCTCCCCCATATAGACTTTTACCCCGATGTGCTTCATGCAAATGATTGGCAATCGGCTCTGTCCGTGGTGTATCTCAACACGAAGTTCCATCACAGAGACGGATACGAGAAAATAAAGAGCGTATTTACCATACACAATATTGAGTATCAGGGTAAGTACGATCCCTCAATTCTCGGTGAGGTATTTGATCTGGGCCCCGAGTATTATGCCCTTATGAGATATGACGACTGTATAAATCTTATGAAGGCGGCAATAGAGTGCGCGGATATGGTAAGCACCGTAAGCCCGAGATATGCTGAGGAGATAAAGGGCTGGGAGTATTCTCACGGACTTTATCATGTTCTTTACAGAAACGCTCACAAGCTCACGGGAATCCTCAACGGAATAGACTACAATTACTACAATCCTTCAAAGGACGAAGCTATTGTTAAGAATTACGACAGACGTAATTTTATCTCCGGCAAGGCAGAGAATAAGCGTGATCTCCAAAGAACGTACGGACTTCCCGAAAGAGACGACGTTCCTATGATCGCCATCATATCCAGACTTGCAACCCACAAGGGACTTGACCTTGTGCGCGATATGGCATATCAGCTTGTTTACGAGCGCGATATTCAGCTTGTTGTGCTTGGTAAGGGTGAGCAGCAGTACGAGGACTTCTTTGTAGGGCTTCAGAATGCTTATCCCGACAAGGTAAGAGCGCTTATGCTTTACGACAGAGATCTTTCAAAGAAGATATATGCCTCTGCCGATATTTTCGTAATGCCCTCAAAGAGCGAGCCCTGCGGACTTTCGCAGATGATAGCGTCAAGATACGGTGCTATTCCCGTGGTTCGTGAGACGGGTGGACTTTATGATTCCATTAAACCCTATTGGGAAAAGGACGGAGAGCTTATGGGTAATGGATTTACCTTTGCAAACTACTCCTCCTACGAGCTTTACGATCGCATAAATGCGGCGCTCGAAATGTATGGCGACAAGAAAACATATAAGAAGTTTGCCAGCAAAATAATGGGAACCGACTTCTCTTGGAAGACGTCTGCCCAAAGGTACATGGAAATGTACGATTCAATATAATAATTTATCATTTTTAGATGACGGATATGCCGTCATGGAAAGGTCCTTTAATGAACAGCAATCTCCATTCAACGCAAATCAAAGAAAATATAGAAGTAAAGCTCGCAAGATACTTTGGCTGTACACCTGCCGAAGCATCAAAGGAGCAGATGTATAAGGCAGTAGCCATCACCGTAAGAGACATTCTCACGGAAAAAAGAGGCGCATTCAAAAAAGAAGTAAATAAGCAGGGAGCAAAGAGAGTGTACTATATGTGCATGGAATTTTTGCTTGGTCGCTCGCTCAAGACTAACCTTCACAACCTTGGACTCGTTGACGAGTACGAAAAGGCTCTCGGAAATTTTGGCGTAGAGCTTGATTCGCTTTACGACTGCGAGCCCGATGCGGGACTTGGTAACGGCGGTCTTGGTAGACTTGCGGCGTGCTTTATGGATTCTCTCTCGTCTCTTGACTATCCTGCGACCGGATTTTCTCTCTGCTATGAATACGGCTTATTCAAGCAGAAGATAGTTGACGGTATGCAGGTAGAGCTTCCCGATGTATGGCTCCCCGGCGGAGACGTATGGCTCGTTCCGAGAACTGACCGTCCCTTTGTCGTGCGCTTTGGCGGAAAGGTAAAGGAAAGATGGACCGAGGGGCATATGGAGGTCTATTACGAGGATGCCGAGGAGATAGAGGCTATACCTTACGATATGATGATATCGGGCGCTGACAGTAAATCTGCAAGCCGTCTCCGTCTTTGGAAGGCAAGAGATATACACAACTTCAATATGGGACTTTTCACACAGGGACAGTATGCTCAGGCTGTGCAGAACAGCACGAGAGCAGAGGCTATCTGCAAGGTACTTTATCCCTCTGACAATCACGAAGAGGGCAAGCTCCTCCGTCTTTCCCAGCAGTACTTCCTTGTTTCCGCATCGGTTCAGAGCATTATCCGTGACCATATGGCGACCTACGGTACGCTCCAGAACCTTGAGGACAAGGTGGCAATACACATTAACGATACCCATCCCGCACTCTGTATCCCCGAGCTTATGAGAATACTCATCGACGAGTATTTCTATTCTTGGGAGGAGGCTTGGAGCAAGGTGGTAAAGATCTGCTCTTATACCAACCACACGGTTCTTCCTGAGGCTCTTGAGAAGTGGAATGAGGATCTTTTCAGACTCAAACTTCCCAGAATGTATCAGATCGTTTGCGAGATAAACGAGAGATTCTGCCGTGAGGCTTGGCAGGCATTCCCTGGCAACTGGCAGAGAATATCCAATATGAGCATCGTGGGATACGGCACAGTCAGAATGGCTAATCTTTCGGTAGTCGGTTCTCACTCTGTGAACGGTGTATCCAAGCTTCACTCCGATATTCTCAAAAAGAGCGTATTCAACGACTTTTACAACATGTATCCCAACAGATTTGACAACGTCACAAACGGTATAGCTCACCGCCGTTGGCTTTGCTACTCAAACCCTGAGCTTGCAAGCCTTCTTGACGAGACCATCGGCACGGGATACAGACACAATCCCGTCGAGCTTTCTGAATTTGCAAAGTTTGCGGACGATGCGGCAGTGCTTGAGCAGATACGCAAAATAAAGCACGAAAACAAAGTAAAATTTGCAGAGCATCTTTATAATAAGTCGGGTAAGAAGCTCAATACACACACTGTCTTTGACGTGCAGATAAAGAGACTTCACGAGTACAAGCGCCAGCTTCTCAACGTGCTCAATATCATCGGACTTTATATTGATATAAGGAATAATCCCAATATTGAGATCCAGCCTCAGACGTTTATTTTCGGTGCAAAGGCAGCCCCCGGCTACCAGATGGCAAAGAGAATAATTCAGCTTATCTGCGCACTCTCCAAGGATATTGATTCTCATCCCGAGATCAAGGAGAAGATAGACGTTGTATTCCTTGAAAACTATGACGTCACAACGGCTGAGATACTCATACCCTCTGCGGAAATATCCGAGCAGATATCTCTTGCGGGTAAGGAAGCGAGTGGTACTGGCTGTATGAAGCTTATGATAAACGGCGCGCTTACCATCGGTACTCTTGATGGCGCTAACATAGAGATGCTTCAGGCAGTAGGCGAGGATAATATGTATATCTTCGGTATGACCGCAAAGGAGGTTGAGGACCTCTGGGCACGTGGATATCACTCCACCGAGTTCTATGCGAACAACGAAAGACTCAAGAAGATAATCAATCAGCTCTATATCGGATTTGCAGGCGAGTCCTTTGCTGATATAGCAACTTATCTTCTCGCGTCGGGCTACGGCGTAGCAGACCCGTTCATGTGTCTTGCTGATTTCGAGTCTTACAGACTCACTCACGACAGACTTATCTCCGCATACGCGGACTGCAATAACTGGTCGAGAATGTCGCTTCTTAACACTGCGGCGTCCGGCTACTTTGCGGCAGACAGGTGTATTGACGAGTACGCAGAGAAATTCTGGAATATCAAGCCTATAAAATAATAGACGTAAGGGGGAAGCCCAAAAGGTTTCCCCCATATAAATAATATCAGACGAGGACCTTATGCTTCCCAAGCTTTTTTCACAGATAGACGAGTATGCAGACGTAAATATACGAAAATTTGAGGGCGCGCGCGACGTTTCAAACATGGGCGCGTTTTGTTGTGGCGCGATAGTTGATCTCGAGGTGTCAATATCTCGTATTTTGGGGATAACCACACCTGTGTTGCGTATATGCCGCGACGGAGAAGGACAAAGAGATATTCCCATGATATTCAAGGGCTCAGACGGTGTGAGCGATATATACTGCTTAGCTATTGATACTCAAGCCTTGTGCGGAAATAGAGGATGCGGACTTTTTTATTATGAGATAGTATTCGTGCGCGGTGATAAAACTATTTACACTGACACTATAAATAATATTGACTTTGTGCTCTCGGAAAAAGAGGGCAGAAGATTTAAGCTCCTTGTGTATGAAAAGGACTACAAAACACCCGAGAGCTTTGGCAAGGGAGTTATCTATCAGATATTTACCGATCGCTTTTTCAAGGGCGAGAGTCAAGAGGCGAGAAGTCTGCCTGTCCGCAAGGATGCTATTATAAACGAGGATTGGGAAAACGGAATCCCTCAGTTTGCCGCCCACGTAGGAGACCCTCTCAAAAACAATATGTTCTTTGGCGGAAACCTTTGGGGTGTGGCAGAAAAACTGGATTACCTCTCTGAGCTTGGTGTAAGCGTTATATACCTTTGTCCTGTGTTTGAGGCGTATTCTAATCACAAGTACGATACGGGCGACTACATGAAGGTCGACGAGATGTTCGGCGGCGAGGCGGCGCTAAAAAACCTTATAGATAAAGCAAAAGAGAAGGGCATATCCATAATTCTTGACGGAGTTTTCAACCACACGGGAGACGACAGCGTATATTTCAACCGTCGCCGCAGATACGGAGACGGCGGAGCATATAACGATAAAAACTCCTCTTATTACGGTTGGTATCATTTCAAGGACCACCCTTATGAATATGAGTCCTGGTGGGGAATAGATATACTCCCGAAACTCAACCACTCAAACGAGAGCTGCCGTAAGTTCTTTACGGGCGAGGGCGGAGTGCTTGAAAAATATACCGAGATGGGAATTGGTGGTTGGAGACTTGACGTTGCCGACGAGCTTTGCGACGAATTTTTGGACGAACTGCGCGAGCGCGTCAAGAAGTGCTCAAACGGACAAGCCGTCATTATCGGCGAGGTCTGGGAAAATGCTGCCGAAAAATCTGCATACGGACAGAGAAGAAGATATCTGCAGGGCAGACAGCTTGACAGCGTTATGAATTATCCTTTGCGTTCGTCAATAATTGACTTTTGTACGTGGGGAGACGCCGAAATGCTTTACAATACCCTTGTTGAGATATATTCGTCTTATCCAAGACAAGTGTCAGACAAGCTTATGAATATAATCGGAACTCACGATACGGAAAGAATACTTACCGTGCTTGGCAGAGATATGGGCGATGAGGACAGAAGCATGCAAGAATTATCTTGCGCAAGACTTTCGGACGAACAGCGCGAGCGAGGAATAAATCTTCTCAAAATAGCCGCGGCGCTCCAATATACTGTTTACGGAATGCCGTCGCTTTATTACGGAGACGAGGTGGGGCTTGAGGGCTATCGCGACCCCTTCTGCCGTATGCCTTTTCCGTGGCATGAGCTTGATGCTCCCGCGCGCATTGAGATACTAGACTTTTACAAAAAGCTCGGTTATATAAGACGTGACGAGCAGGCGCTTGACGGCGGAGATTTCTGTATTCTGGATCATAGCGAAAGCTCTATATGCTTTATGCGTAGCAAAGGTGACTCCAGACTTATAGTTGTAGCCAACAGAGGAGAGGAATATCTGCTTGACATACCGAGCGGGGAGACCTATCTCGATCTTATTGATGGCACAGAACACACGGAAGGTGTTTTGATACCTGAAAATTCGGTTAAAATCTTCAAAGGACTTTAAGAAAATGAAATACGTAAACTCATTAAAATATATAGACGGCTTCAGACTTGCGTCGGAGGGGGATGGGATATCTGTTAAAAGAATAGCCGAGCTTTGTGCTTCTCTTGGACAGATAAACCGGGGTGTGAGATTCATCCACATTCCCGAGGGCGTTGCGGGTCACGGCTGCGCGCTTTTGCTTGAGGGCATGATAAAGGCGGCGGGGTATAGGATAGGCAGAATTTGCTCCACCCGCGAGCTTGATTCCCGCGCTTCAGTATTTATAGGTGGAGATATACCATCTATTGAAGACTATAACAAGTGCGTTGCCGAAATGAAAAGCAAAGTGAATAAAAACTACGAGAGTGAGTATTGCAGAGAAGAAATTATTTTTGTACTTTCGCTTCTTTTGTGCAGACTTGGCGGATGTGAGTTTATAATTCTTGAGGGAACCGAGCGATTTGACAAGGTTTGCGCTCCGTACGAGCTTGCCGTGATACCAACGGTTTACGACACTGAGCACGCGACAGAGAAAATTTCCCGTCTGTGCGATGCGGTAAGATGCGGCACTCGCGAGGTCGTCAGCGGAAATCAGAGAAGTGATATTTACAATTACATATCCACCGTCTGCGCGCCTTCGGGACAGAGACTTTTCATTCCCGCAAAAGCACAGTTTGAGGTCGTGGAAAAATCTTCAAGACGACTCGTTTTCAATTACAACGGCAGAGACGGATTTTGCCTCAAGACTCCCTCCCTTATCATGCGCGACTGCGCGATGACTGCGATAGAGGCTATTATGGCGATACGACGCGAGGGAATAAGAATTCCCGTGTCTGCGATGCTCTCGGGGGTTGAGTCGGCAGGAAGCTGCGGCTCGTTTGAGGTTATTTCCTATACGCCAACCATTATAACGGATAACTCTGCAGAGTCCGACGAGGTCTGCTTGATGTATAAGACCTTCTGCGAGATATTCGGAGAGGACAAAAAATTCTCCGTATGTATTCCTGCACAGAGTAGTGAGGATATAGAAAGACTGCTCTCGTCGATACCCGACGAAAAGATAAACAAAATATTGGTCTGCGGTCATAATTACGACTTGAATGAGTATCATTCGAAAGCTATATCGGTCTGCAGAACGCATAAGGACGCGGCAAAAATCATTACCGCAGACAAAGACTTCGATAGTATCTGGATATGCTTTGGCGGTCAGCTTTCGCAAAAAATCAAGTTTGAGACGGTAAAGTAAATAAATAAAAGTCAAGCACCTCTGAGCCTTTGAGCAGAGCGCTTGACTTTTGTTTTTGACTTTCGGGATTTTCATATAAATGTATTTTACGCATATAATGAGTTGTGAAGGGAAAGAATAGTAATATCAATGACCGGGGAGGTACAGAGTGGTGACAAAACCGCAGATAATAAAATGCAGCGCAAGAGAAATTCTTGATTCAAGAGGAAATCCTACGATAGAGGCGACGGTGGTGCTTTCAGACGGAAGCCTTGGCGTGGCGTCAGTTCCGTCGGGAGCTTCTACAGGTATATACGAGGCAGTTGAAAAGCGTGATGGAGATAGCTCAAGATACAATGGTAAGGGAGTGCTTTCGGCAGTCAACAGTGTATGCCGCACTATTTCTCCTGCGCTTATCGGGGTATATGCCACCGAGCAGAGCGAGGTGGACAGAATACTTTGCGAGCTTGACGGCACGGAAAACAAGCAAAACCTTGGCGCAAACACTATTTTGGCTGTGTCGATTGCAAACGCAAGAGCCTGCGCCAACAGCTACCGTATGCCGCTTTATAAATTTATCGGCGGAATGGAGGCAAAGGTGCTTCCTATTCCTATGATGAATATTCTCAACGGCGGAGCGCACGCAAATAACAATATCGAAATACAGGAATTTATGATAGTTCCCACCGCGGCGCCGTCATTTACGGACGCAGTCAGAATGGGAAGCGAGATATATCACAAGCTTGGAGAGATACTCAAAAAAGAGAAAAAATCAGTAGCCGTGGGGGATGAGGGCGGATACGCGCCGAGTCTTGATTCCGATGAGCAGGCATTGGAATATATATGCAGGGCCATTGAGGCTTGCGGATATTCGGATTCTGTAAAGCTTGCACTTGATGCGGCGGCATCCGAGTGGTACAGCGAGGGGGACTCCTGCTACAAGCTCAAAAAAAGAGGTATGGAATACGACCGAGATGGACTGATAGATTTCTGGGAAAAGCTTTGTAATCTGTACCCTATAATTTCCATTGAGGACGGACTAGACCAGAGAGATTTTGCCGGTTGGAGCAAGCTTACGGAACGTATAGGCAACAAATGTATGCTTGTTGGCGACGACTTGTTTGTGACAAACGTCAAGCGACTCAAGGAGGGAATAGGCTTGGGGGCGGGCAACGCAGTGCTTGTCAAGCCCAATCAGGTTGGAACGCTCACGGAGGTTATTGACGTCACGAGCACGGCGTATGCAAAGGAATATATATCCATTATGTCGCACCGCTCGGGCGAGACCGAGGACACCACTATTGCAGACCTCGCGGTAGGACTTGGGACGAAATTTATCAAGTCGGGCGCGCCCTGCCGAAGCGAGAGAGTTGCAAAATATAACAGACTTATAAGAATTGAGGCTTCTCTTGGCAAGTCCGCAAAATACGGCTTTAACTTTGGTAGCATAAGACCTACTGCAAAGACCTTCTGCGGTGAATTCTTCGAATAAACAAAAGGCTTTTACACCGAGGTGTAAAAGCCTATTTTTTGAGTTAAATAGTTCCCGTGATAACTACCGTGACCAGTCCGGGCTGTGTTGTCACAACACCCGTCTGGGTGTCGCGCGTGTAAGTCGCCGCGGGGATAGTGACGGATTCGTCCGTTGTCGTGGGGAGAGTAAGCAATCCGCTTGCCTCGTCATAAGTATAGTTGCCTGTCAGAAGGGCTCCGTTTACATATACCGATATATCCGTGGGGGCGGGAATGAATACGTCGGTAAGCTGAACGTTTGTTGCGGCGATATTGCCGTAGTTATATATGCTTATTGTGTAGGTTATCTGCTCGCCGCAGACTACGGGGTCGGGGGACATCTGCTTGATAAGCCGCACGTCTGCCGCAGGGAGAACGTTGATAGTGTTGCTGTCCTCACCCGATTCGCAAAGACCGTCTGCGTCTGCTATCACGTCGTTGGTAATGCTACCGAACTCAACCGAGAGCGGTGCGAACTCGTTGACCTCAACGATATAGACTATTATTGCGTTGGAGTTGCCGGGGAGAGAGGGGATGTTGAACTGAAGCTCACCTGTGCCCGTTATGTCCACTGTAAGCTGATTTGAGAGAACACCGTTTACGTAAAGCTGAGCGGGGCCTACATAGGTCAGGGGAGTGACGGGCTGAGTCATTCCGGGAGGAGTGAATCTGCCAAGGTCGTCGGTGACTGTCACGTCCTCGATGGCGGAGTTGCCAGTGTTTTCAAGTGTGATTATATAAGTAAGCTCATCGTCAGCCGAATAAAAAGCATTCAGCGAGTTTTTTGTGACGGTGAGAGGTCCTTGCAGGGTGGTTGTTGCAAGGTTAGATGACGCAGACGCACCCGTTACGTTGCCGTAATTGAAGGTTATCTGCGCGCGATTTTCTATATTTTGTGCCATAATAAATACCTTTCTGTATATTTTAAGGGGGATCTGCACATGAGCAGTCCCTATTGTCATTTTATGACAAAAAGGGTAGAATTGTGACACAAAAAAGGGCGGTGCAACCGCAACGCCCTTAATTTCGTTTTTATTTTATCTCCACTGCATCTCCAAGCGATAGCGAGAGAATATATGTGCGCTCGGGCTTTTTGCCGAAAATGCGCTCTATTGCGTGGGAATACTGATCGAGCTGGTGCTTGTGCGCCTCAGTCATACGCGCCTGCAAAAGCTCAGGATTTTTACGTTCCTCGGGGGATATTCTGTCGGTCTTATAGTCGCACAGATATATTGTGCCGTCGTGATTTTCAATCAGCAGGTCAACAGAGCCCTGAACAAATATTTTTTTGTCGGATATAAGGGATGAAAGCTCCTCATTTTGAGTAAATTCCGACGCGGGTCTGAACATTCCGAACTTGAACTCTCGGCGAATATTTTTCGCACTCTTGATAACAGAGAAGAATTTGCTCCTAACAAATCTTTCAAGCTGGAATCGATCGAGAATATCTGCCGTACGTTTTGAAATGAAGCCGTCCTTTAGCAGACGGGATATTTCATTTTCAAGTCCATTCTCACGGATATTCTCATAATCGCAGTACTGTAAGAACGCGTGCATTGCCGTTCCACGCTCGGCGGCAGTAGGCTTTTTGTTTGCGTCAAGCAGACTGTCAAAGCTTTGAGGCTGCGAGCGCATAAGCTCAATCCTGTTTTTGATTATCTCGGCATTATCCGCTTTTTCGTTATCCTTTATCTCTCCGTTCTCGTCGGATTGCGAGAACAGTATTCCCAGAGGAATGCTTGAGAACACGCTTTCGTCAAGCATTTTTTCGGACACCTTAGATGCCGCCGCCTTTGATGGAATGGATGATAGTATTAATTCTTCGTGTCTCAAGGACGGGGGATATGACATAAGTGTCGCGTATTGTGCTACCTTGGGGTCGATATTTTGCACCTCACTGTTAACGCCTTCAGCCTCAAACGGCTCGCCAAAACGAATGTTGTTCAAAAGAGAGTGCAATGTGACGTTGTACGTGGACTTATTATGTCCGTCGATATGCATAGCGCCCACCACCCAACCGAGAAGCGAGGGCTGGGATATGGTAGATGTGTTTGATATGCCGTAAAGATTATATTTTTCAAAGAAGCTTTTGAACGTAGAGTTTCCTGCTACCGTGCCCGAAATGATAAGTCTTTCCTCAGCTCGAGTGAGCGCAACGTAGAGAATTCTCATCTCCTCCTGCAGCGCCTTGTTTTGCATATCAAGAACTGTTGCCTTATGTATTATGCTTTCAAGCTTTTTGGTGTTGATCTCACCCTCGGGACGCGAGGGAATGTGCATACCCACGCAAAGATCCTTGTCATAGATCAAGGATTTCTGAAAATCCTTTGCATTGAACTGCAAGCCGCAGTCGTAAAGGAAACAGGTGTTGTACTGGAGTCCCTTTGACGAGTGCATCGTGACTATGTTGACTGCGTTTTCCACGGGCTTGACCTCACCGCTTATCGATCCGTTTTCAATAATGTTGTCAAAATATCTGATAAAGCCCGAAAGACCGTTCCAGTAGCTCTTTGTATACCTGCACGCCGAGTCATACATAAACGCAAACGCGTCTCCCTCGGTAAAGCTGAAAAACATATCGTCCGCCGTAAGCGCGCGCAAAAACTTGTCTGCGGAGAGCTTTGCTGACAGAGAGCGCAGTGAAGTAAGCTTTCTTGTAATTTCTCGGCATTTCCGCGAGAGAAGAGTGTCAAGTGGGTCACCCTCACCGTCACCTCCGTAGGTGAGAATAGCATCGTAAAGAGAACTGTTTTTTTCAGAATGCGCACGTATGCTTACAAGCTCTCCCATCGAAAATCTAACATTTTCGGGAAGAGACTCGCAAGTCAGGACACTGCACAGTGGAACGTCACATCTCGGGTTATCAATTATATTTACAAGCTCGGAGAGCAGGGTCATATCGCGGCTCTGCAAAAGCTCGCTCTTTGACGCCAAAAGGTATTCTATATTCAACGCGCGGAGAGCTTTGGTAATAGACGGAATGGACCTGTTTTTGCGCACGAGAATTGCAATGTCGCGCGGCTTTATGGGGGTGTCGTCCGCCTTTTTGCCGTGTCGGATAAGGTCTGCGATGCGGTTTGCAATAAATACTGCCTCCTCGTCAAAGCCGTCGTCTCTCGGCAGACTTTCGGGAGTGGAAATATCGTCAACTTCTGCCCAAAGAATATTTTTTCTTGCATCGTTGGGTGAGCCCTTGGCAAATATGTGTACGTCTATCTTTGGGGAAATATATCCATCAGGGCGTTTTTTGCTGAATACGAGGTCATCGTCCGAGGAGTAGGATATGGATTTTCCGCAAGCCTCAAACATAGGAGCGCAGACTGTGTTTGAAAAGGTTATTACACGCTCGTCGCTTCTGAAGTTGTTGGACATAAATATAGTCGATCCCTCGGGTATATCCGCGCCCTCGGTTTTAGGGGAATACATGGGATAGCTGTTTCTGTAATTTGAGAAGAAAGTTGGCTCTGCATCTCGGAAGCCATAGATGCTCTGCTTTATATCTCCAACCATAAATCGATTATTGCGGCTGATGAGTCTGAATATACTGTCCTGTATTTCGTTTACGTCCTGATATTCGTCGATATATATCTCGTCATAACCTTCGGAAATTCTTTTTGCCGTATCGCTGGGCGAGCCGTCCTCGTTCTGAAGAAGGCTTATCATATATCTTGGCATATCCGAAAATTCGTATATTCCAAGATTTACTTTTTCCTGCATATATTTGCGGTCAAAATCAGAGAGCAGAGTATAAAGCACCTCGGTTATCTCTGCGGTCTTGAGATACATAGCGCGTATCTCGTCCTCTTCGTAGCAAAGATACTGATTGCGGAAGCTCTTTATCTGTGCAATTATCTCGTTTCTGGACTCGTGGAGCTTTATGCTTTCAGGAGTTTTTTGCGCAGCCTTTAGCGAGCCGAGCTTTTGAGATGGGAATGAGTTTATTCGCTCGCGCAGAATGTCATAGCCATCCTTTTTAGACTCGGATATGCATATAAGCTCACTCTTGTCTCCCTCAAAGGTAGGAAGATACTTTGTCACAAGCAAGCTGTCGTTTGCAAGAAAGTCACACGATTTGTCGTAGAATGCAACGGCGCCCTCTATTATCTTGTCAAGCTCGCGGCAGATAAGCTCTCCCTCAAGTGTGTCAAGGAAGCCTTTTGTTGCGTCCGCTCTGAGTCTTTTTGCAAAATCCGAGAGAAGCTGAACTCCGCGTGGAGATGTGATAAGCTTGCCGTGGAGCTTTATAAGGAATGGGGCTATTTCGGACGAGTCCTTGACCGTGGTGGTCAAGAGAGAGAGCAGGTCTGTCAAGGGGGTATTCAGGTTTATGTCTGCAAGATTGCAGTCGTCGCAGACGTTATATTTTTCGTACAGAGATGCCATGACATCCTCGAGCACGGAGTGGCTGAGGGCGGCTATTTCGGCGTCGTCGGCTATTCTCATAGACACAGGGAGCCCGAGCTTTTCAAAGTTCTCGCGAACGGGACGTGACAAAAACGAGTCTATGGTGCATATCTCCGCCTCCCCAAGGGAGAGCATTTGTTTTTGCAGATGAGTATTTTCGGGGTTTTGAGCTATTGCGTCCATTATCGCCGAGGAAATACGGCTTTTAAGCTCGCTTGCCGCGGCGCGCGTGAACGTGACGACCAATATTTTTGATATGTCCGCGTTCTTTTCAAGAATGTTTTTGATTATTCTCTGCGTCAGGGTAAAGGTCTTGCCCGAGCCTGCGGCGGCGCTTACAAGCACGTTTCTGCCACTTATATCAAGCGCTTGCTGCTGTGCGGGGGTAAATTTTGATTCTGCCATAATGCTGCTCCTTTCTTAGAATTTTGACTTAACTGCAACAGGGCAGGACTGACGCACGGGACAGTATTTGCAGCTTTCTGCCGAAGGGGTACGTGTAGCGACTCCTGAGAATATCTGATTTGCGGTGTTCTCGACCGTTTGTGTGAGAATCTCTTTCATTTCAGACATTCTTTCATCCGAGTAAAGCTCGGGGCAGCTGTCAAGCTTGCCCTTTTGCGCGGCGTTTGCCGCGGCGGTGCTGATATAGTCGTAATTAAGATTTTTGTTTGATGCTGAGATGAAATTCTCGCCGTTGTATATCATACCGCTTCGAGCTATGGATATATCTCCTGCGGATTCAACGGCGGATACGTACAGAGAAGCACCGGGCAAAACTATCTCGGAATCACCAAAGGCAGACTTGTTTTGCTCTGAGGCTATTGCAAAGAGATATGCGGGGAGCTGAAGGTCCGCACCGGAGACAACGTTTTCTTCCTTAAAGGACACGGAGCCCGTCTTATAGTCGATAACTCGCACGTACGTTATTCCGTCTTTAGTGTACGTGTCAACTCGGTCTGCGTTGCCACCAAGATATACGGTGGGAGTGTTTTCAATGGAACTCAAGGTTATCTCAAAGGGCTTGAGAGACTTTGCGCTGTAATTTGAAATGTTCTGCTCAAAGGAAAACATCTTAAAGTCAGACATCGAGAATTCCTCGGAGATATTGTTTGCCATAAGATACGCCATGTTTCTAAGCTTTGAGAAGGCAAACATAATGGCGGGAGTTTTGGGACAGTTTGTAAGCTCAATATATCTATCTACCCACTTATCTGTGAGTGCGAGAATCTGTGATGACGTTTGAGAGGGCAGAGAGCCATCGCGAAGTCGTATTTCACGGAAAAGATTTTCAAGGACGTAGTGTATGAGTGTTCCTGATTCTGATGCGCTGACTGCCGCAATCTCACGCGGGCGGAGCTCAAGCATATGCTTACTCCAATAAAGCATAGGACACTTGACAAAATTCTGTATTTTTGTTTTAGAAAGATAGAGAGAGTCGCCGAGAATGGAGTGCAATATCTCTGTGGGTATAGTGTTCTCAAGCAACGAATCTTCGCCGAAATATTCTTTCTTGCGCTCCTCAAGCTCGGAAATCTCACCCAGCTTGATCTGACGCTCGGACATAGCCTTTACGGCTTTACCGTTGAAATGCTCCACGGGGATACCAAAGAGTGTAATAAGCCTGCGCCAAGCCGTTGAGGGGGATACTGAACCGCCCGAAATGCTTGACGAATACGTTGTTACTATCAGCTTTTCGGAGGGAGTAGTCATAGCTCTGTAGACGTAGAAAAGCTCGTCGGACATAAGTCTTTCTCGCCTTGCCTTGAAATTGATGCCAACCTCTGAAAGGATTTCCTTGTCGGACTCACAAAGCAGTCCCGCATCCTTGGGGATGGACGGGAAGACGCCTTCGCAAAGGCCCATAATTATGCCGAGCTTTACGCCCTCAACCCTAAGAGTTGCCGCAGAGCCAATAGTGACGCATTCGCTCATTGACGGAACAGAGGCTATCTCCGTACCTGCAAGCATTATTTCAATAGCGGTCATAAGCTCGTCGGAAGTGAGTTTATCATCACCTAAAGCGAAGCAAATTTGCGACAGTGTGGATACGAGAATATCATATACTCTCAAAATCTCGCCGGCGTCCTTGACGTTTCCAAGCGCAAGCTCGAGCTCGGCGAGGTCGCACAGACGCTCCGAGAGTCTGTGATGCTCCATGTAGGAATACAGGGCGCGACAAAGCTCGGTGGCATTGCCACCTGACGCTTTCATTTTTATTTTCAATTCTTCAAGAGGGGAGATAAGCGCTTTGCGGACTCTGTTTGCGGCGTCGAGTATATCTGCCGAGCGCTGACTCATATCCGCAACGTATCCCGATGGGTTCATATTCCATACGTCAGAGGCAAAGGTCTTGCCTTGGATATTCCAAGTAAGGCAATATTCCTCAAACATATCCGCGTCCTTGTCGTCAATTCCGCAAAGGCCTGTTTTGAGAAGCGTCAATACGTCACCAAGGCGGTAATTTCTTGCAATGCAACGCAGGGATGAAAGCATAAATCTCGCCGCAGGGGTGGAGGTAAGCTGTGTTTTTTCGGATATAAAGTAAGGGATATTATATTTTGAAAATACCGCGTTTATAATTCCCGCTCTCTCCTCGGGATTACGCATAATAACTGCTATGTCTGAATATTTCAGGCCGTTTTTGCGAGCCTCGAGAATCTTGAGCGCTATGCATTCGGTCTCCTCGTATTCGTTTTCGCACTCTATCATTTCTATGTCGTGCGAAAGCTCCTCGGGTATTTCGGGAAGAGTTGACTTTTTCGCTGTGAAGTCCCAAAGATGCTTTTCGAGCAGCTTTAGCTGAGGACTGTGCGTGCGAACGTTTCCTCCAAGAATAATATCGTCAAAATCCCGTCCGCTTTCACGAGCCGCGCGGGTAAGCTTTTTTATTGTTTCGGTGATACTTGCATTGTGAGGAGCGTGATATCCGCGCTCCTTGGAATAGACGGAAATATACGTATTATCCGCCTGCTTAATTATCTGTTCAAGTATTTTGTGCTGGATTCCTGTAAAGTCCGTAAACGAGTCTATGAATACGTTGGTGTCTTCAAAAAAGCTGTGCTTATAAAGGCAGTCGAGGAGACGCTCAAGCTTGTTTTCCGCCGCGACCGCGCCCTCTCCGAGTGATGATTCGAGATTTGCGTAAAACGTTGATATGACGGCGTTTATATCGGAAAGCTTATCCCTCATGTCATTATGCTCTGTGTTTTCTATCGCGCCCTCAAGCTCGGTTGAGGATATGGAATTGGCACGAAGCTCGTCTGCCGTAGCAAGCATAAGACTTGCAAGGCTTGCATCGGGCAGAGTGTGGCTATAGTTTGACAGAAACGGTGAGAGCTCGCGTATGCTTTTCCACATAATGAGATTGCGCATGCCACCCGTGACGGTCGCATAGCTTATTCCACCGTATTTGCCGAATACAAGCTCGCACATACGTGAGAAGCTTATGACCTCAAAATAAAGCCCTGCGCTATCAGGTAGATCTGCAAGCATTGACTCGGCAGTGAACACCTGCTGCTCGGGGACGAGCAGATAAGTACGCTTTTTTTGTGATATGGAGTTTTTAATTTCTTGCGTTATACGGCTTGTCTTTCCGCTTCCCGCACAACCGAAAATAAGATTGATCATACTTACTCCCCAATACCTTCTGTCGATTTTTGACGATAATAATCTAATACTAACTACATTATATCAAATAATTAGCTCAAAAACAAGAATATTTTAATAATTCAATGACTTTTTAATTGTTCGTCATTAAATCGTCACAAATTTTGAATATAATCAAGGTGATAGACTAGGAAAGGAGTA
The DNA here is from genome assembly GCA_045659745.1 of Eubacteriales bacterium. Lineage (GTDB taxonomy): Bacteria > Bacillota > Clostridia > Oscillospirales > CAG-272 > SVTX01. The sequence goes on along the minus strand of JAZRCL010000094.1, from coordinate 4,035 downwards.
GTTTTATGAATAATTATGACAATAGTAAAGATAAAGTGAATAATAACTACGACCAATCCTACGGACAGGAGCGCGCAGGACAGTATTCTTACAGTTATACTCCCAAGGACACACAAAAGAGCAGGACTCGAACAATTATAATCAGGTTTATAATTCTTGGCGCGGCTTCGGTATTGCTTTCCGTTATGGTGATTTTGCCCGGCATTGTATTTGGAGCATTCGCTATCAAGAATTTTTTGAAGGGCTCCGACAATAATGCAACAGCGGCGGCAGTAAACGGCGACTCGACAGTGGCTGATCACGGTATAAGTTCGGTTGACGTGACCTCGAAAAATCTGTACTATTACTCCAGATACGGAATTTCGTCCGTGGGAGTTATCGTGACGGACTCCGAGTATACGGACGAGCTTGAGTTTGGCGACAAAATAATTTCGGTAAACGGCGTGGATATATCCGCATCGGACGATATAGAGCGCGCGGTGAGTGATTGCTCCGCGAGAGATGAAATAACAGTTGTGTTTGAAAGAGACGGAGAAATACTGACAGCTTGTATAATTCTGCGAGAGCGCACGGCGGATTACGTGGATTTTGAATAATTTTAACTTGACTATTTGCAGAAAGGACGGAAAAAACATGTTTCACATACTTGTAGTTGACGACGAGGCGAGAATTCGCTCAATAATAAAAAAGTATGCCGAATTTGAGGGGCATATGGTGACCGAGGCAGGCGACGGAATGGAGGCGGTAAGACTTTGCCGCAGAGAAAAGTTTGACATCATAATAATGGACATTATGATGCCCGAGCTCGACGGATTTTCGGCTTGCAGAGAGATAAGAAAGTCATCCAATACACCTATAATAATGCTTTCAGCGCGCGGTGAGGAATACGACAGGATCAACGGCTTTGAGCTTGGCGTTGACGATTACGTGGTAAAGCCCTTCTCCCCAAAGGAGCTTATGCTTCGCATAGGCGCGGTTATGAAGCGCGCATCGGGCAGAGTTGTGACTGACATGAGCGCGCAGAAAAAGCAAAACGTGATTATTGAGCTTGACGGCGGAGGTCTCAAGGCCGACGTCACCGCCCGAATAGTTTACATAAGAGGACAGAGAATAGAAATGTCACCCAAGGAATACGACCTGTTTTTCTATATGCTGGACAACAGAAATATCGCTCTTTCGAGAGAAAAGCTTATCAGCGAGGTCTGGGGATATGATTTCTACGGAGATGCGCGCACGCTTGACACTCACATAAAGCTGTTGCGTAAAAGCCTTGGAGAATACAGCAAATATATAGTCACGCTCCGAGGGGTAGGCTATAGATTTGAGGGTGAGAACTGATAAATTTACTTTGCGACGGAGATAGGTATGAACAACAACGCGCATCAGATGCACGACAAAAGGAAAAGAATAAATAGCCGCTACGAGATGGGAGTCTCGTGGCGGTTGTTTGGCGCTTTACTGATATTTGTGGCGGTAATGCTTATAGTGATATGGGTGTTTCAGGTTGCGCTGCTTAACTGGTTTTACGAGCAGAGTAAAATGGAGGAGCTTGAGACTACCGACAAGGCGCTTTCGGCTTTTCTGACAAACCCGCAGGAGCTTAATAACACCGCAAGCTTTTACGCGGCGGAATATGACGAATGTATACGTGTTTTCATAGTGGAGAACGGGGACGCAAGAGAGATAGTAAAGAATATTTGCACGTCTCCTGCTTGTCTTATACATCACGTGTCTGGCGAGACTTTGTCTGACTATTGTACCAAGGCTATGAAATCGGAGGATGGAGTTTATATAGAGCAACACGCTCACTCAGATTCTCACTCAAAGCCCAACACGGGGGATTTCGGAACGGTCTACGTCTCGGTTAGGGAGTCGGATGGTAGCACCTACGTTATAATGCTCAACTCCGACCATTTACCGCTTAACGCGACGGTAAACACTCTGCAAATGCAGTTCAGCTGGATAGCGTTTATCCTGCTGGTTGCGGCGCTTATCGTGGCGCTCAGCATTTCAAAGTCGGTCTGCAAGCCGCTCAAGGAAATGGGACAATCGGCGGAGATGCTGGCAAAGGGCAATTACAATGCGCATTTCAAGGGCGGAAACTATCGAGAATCGCAGGAGCTTGCCGACGCGCTCAACTATGCGGCGTATGAGCTTTCAAAGACAGATGCGCTCCAGAAGGAGCTTGTGGCAAATATATCCCACGATCTGCGAACGCCCTTGACCATGATAAAGGGCTACGGCGAGGTAATGAGAGATATTCCCGACGAGAATACCCCTGAGAATCTTCAGGTTATAATCGACGAGACCGAAAGACTTAACGAGCTTGTAAACGATATGCTTGACCTGTCAAAGATACGTTCGGGAGCCAGAAAGCCCGAGCTCGAGGAGTTTAACCTTACGCAGACGGTAAACGAGGTAATGGCGAGATATTCAAAGCTTACTGAGCGTGACGGATACAACATCACCTTTGATTTTGACAGAGAGATATACGTCCGTGCGGATAGAACTATGATACTCCAAGTTGTTTACAACCTCATAAATAACGCGATAAACTACACGGGAGAGGACAAATACGTCAAGGTGGTACAGAGCCATAATGACGGCATAGTCCGTATTTCTGTGACAGACACGGGCGAGGGAATAGCCGTCGAGGACATGCCGCTCGTCTGGGACAGATACTACAAGGTGGATAAGGTTCACAAGCGCGCAAGAATAGGCACGGGACTTGGACTTTCAATAGTCAAGGGTGTGCTTGAATCCCACAACGCCGCTTACGGACTAAACAGTAAGCTTGGGGAGGGCTCTACCTTCTGGTTTGAGCTTGAGATAGTAAGAAGCGAATTTATCGCTCTCGAATAAAATCTGACTTCAATCCGAAAAGCACTTGAAATTTTTGATGTTTGGTGGTATAATTACTTGAAAAACGCAGTTGAGGTATTTATGACGGATAGAGATAGTATTTTGAAGACAATTATAAAATGCCCCGTGTGCTCAAGTGACGTTTACGAGTCGGAGGACAAAAAAAGCCTGTTTTGCAGAGGACCGAGACGTCATTGTTTTGATTTTTCATCCGACGGATACGTGAGTCTTTCCCGTCAGGGCGCAGGAGATTCCAAGCAGGCAATAGCGTCAAGACGTTCCTTTCTTTCAAAGGATTATTATCTTCCCCTTGCGGAAAAAATTTGCGAGGTTGCGGCAAGACATGTCAGCAGTGATGCAGTGATACTTGACGCAGGCTGCGGCGAGGGATATTACACGAATAAGATAGCGGAAAAATTTGGATTTGCTTTAGGATTTGACTTGTCTAAATTCGGCGTTGCCGCAGGAGCAAAGTCGGCAAGACGCGAGGGTATATACAATACGTTTTACGCAACGGGCAGTGTATTTGAGCTTCCCGTAAAGGATGCAAGTGTTGACTGTGTCGTAAATATATTTGCTCCGTGCGCGGAGAGCGAATATATGCGAGTCTTAAAGGACGGCGGTGTGCTTATAGTGGTCGGCGCGGGCAAGGATCATCTTATGGGACTCAAGCGCGTGCTTTATGAGTCCACGTATGAAAACCGAGAGCGCGCGGATCTGCCTACAAGCACCGAGTTGATAGAACGTCTGACGCTGAAATACGAGATAGAGGTAAATGGACAAAGCGACGTGGACAGCCTTTTCTCAATGACGCCTTATTATTGGCGCACCTCGGAGGCAGATAAAGAAAAGCTTTTAGGTGTTGAATGTCTCAAAACAGAAGTAGAGTTTGAGATATACGTATATAAAAAGTCATAAATTTTTTAGAAGGGCATAGATTGCAATGAAATTTTCACTTTGTATTCCCATGTATAACGAGGCGTCGATAATTGCGGATACCGCAAGGACTCTTTCGAGCTATATGTCGGAACATTTTGACGACTACGAGATAATCTTTTCAAACGACGGATCGCGAGATAATTGCGGAGAGATTGTGGAGAAGCTGAATCTACCTTGTGTCAAAGTCATAGGATATAAGGACAATATGGGCAAGGGATGTGCAGTGCGCAAGGC
>JAZRCL010000093.1:0-5790 GCA_045659745.1 Eubacteriales bacterium | reverse complement strand
TAGGTCGGAGGTGTAAGTACAGTAATGTATTTAGCTGACCGATACTAATAGACCGAGGGCTTGAACTTTTATGTTCAAAACAATTAACTTGAGTTTCTTTCTACACTTCCTATTAACTTTATTCGGTTTTCAATGGACGCTAACAAAAAGACGAGTTTCAACTCGTCTTTTTTTGTGCATATTTTTATAAATTCGCAAGAAATTGCGAATTATAGCTGTGATTTTGCTGAAATGTGTTGACTTTCTTGCCGATTTGGTTTATAATATATTTGAGATATATCATAAATGGGAGTGTGCGTATGGAAATAAGCTATAAAAAGCTGTGGATATTGCTCATTGAAAAGAATATTTCTCCTGCTACTTTGAGAAAGGATTTGAACATTGCCACAGGAACAATGACTAAAATGCGACGTAATGAAGAAGTGGCACTGTCTGTTCTTTTACGTATATGTGAGTATTTAGATTGCAATATCGGCGATATATGCGATGCAGTCAAGAAACAATTTTAACGGAGGAATAAAGGATATGAATAACAGCACGGATTCAACACGATTAAAAAGGATAACCAATGGTATTGCCGATTCTGCAGAAACCAGCATAACAGAAGCTGGGCAAAAAATGATTTCAGTTTTTATTAACGATGCTGCCTCATGGTTAATGAGCACTTATGAAAAATGGAAACGAAGTCAATCTCTTAAGCCCAAATATAAAGAATTACAAAAATATATTGAAGTCAGTAATGACACAATCCAAATTGGGATGGACAAAAAGGAACTTGCCGTTATGTGGGCTATGCGAAAATTGGGCTATAGCGAAGAAAAAACGCAAGAGGTTTTAGATTTGGCAAACAAGGCATATTTGCCTAAAGAAAAGAGGTAAACATGAAATATTGTATTAACTGTGGGCAAGAACTTGCCGAAGGTGCAAAATTTTGTGCAAACTGTGGTAAAGCGGTAGAGAATAACAGTTCAACAAACCAAAGAAAAACCACCTATGACGGAGAAATACATAAATGCCCTAATTGCGGTGAAGTGTTAGGGGCATTTGTTTCTGTTTGTCCTTCTTGTGGCTATGAATTACGAGGGGCACAGAGTGCAAGTGCTATTAAGGCTTTTTCTTCTAAAATTGAGCAAGCCACATCTGATGAGCAGAAAGTTACTTTAATTCGTAACTTCCCAATTTCAAATACAAAAGAAGATATCTTTGAGTTCATGATTTTGGCTTCAATCAGTATTACCGGAGAATACAACGAAGCAGTCTTTAATGCATGGTTGGCAAAATTTGAGCAGTGCTATCAAAAGGCGAAATTAGCATTTGGAAACGATTCTGATTTTGTGAAAATTCAAAGTTTATACGACCAAACCACAAAGCAAGTCAGCAAAGAGCGAGTTGCTCATGTAGCAAATAAATTTAGTGCTGCCGTTTCAAAATTCACAGCAACATTCCCCAATCCTATTTTTGGAATTGTAGTTGTTCTTCTTGGTATTTACGAAGTTATCCGAATTGTAAAAGGTGATTTTGCTGGCTTGGATATCATTATGGTAGCCCTGATTTTGTGGTGTGTATATAAAACAACCAACAAAAAAGGCAAAAAGAAGTAAGGAGGAACGGATATGGGATTATTCGATAGAAACAACCGCAAAGGCGGTTTGATGGACGAGATACGTTGTGATGAGCCTTCGTATCTTATTTGGAAGTGGCATCCTTCCGGTGTTCAGCAGGGCGAAACTGTTAGAGAAAACTCTATTCGCTGGGGGTCTTCTCTGCGAGTAAAAGACGGTGAAGTTGCCGTATTTGTTTATAAGCAGAAAGACGGCACAATGCAGGATTTCATTGTTGGTCCTTTTGATCAGACAATTAAAACTGCTAACTTTCCCGTACTGTCAAGCGTTATCGGTTTGGCGTATGAGGGTGGTACTCCGTTCCAGGCAGAGATTTATTTCATCAATCTTGCCCGTATTATCCAGGTGAAGTTTGGTGTGCCGTTCTTTGATGTGTATGATCCGCGATTTTCTGACTTTGGTGTTCCCGTCGCTGTTAGAGGTACTGTTAGCTTTGACATTGCTGATTATCGTGAGTTCATCAAATTACATAGACTCAGCAACTTTAATCTTGAAGACTTCCAGCACCAAATTCGTGATGCGGTTAATCGTTATGTTAAAGATGCTGTTGCCAATGCCCCTGCAGCTCACAACATCCCCGTTGTTCAAATCGAAAGCAAAGTATCTCAAATCAATGATACTATTGAATATGATTTGAAAGAACGTTTGGCTGAAAATTTCGGTGTTACTGTATCCGGCGTGGACATTAGTGCGATTGAAATTGACAAATCAAGTGACGGTTTCCGTCAACTCAAGGCAATTACGGCGGATGTTACAACGGCAACTATACAAGGACAGACGGCAGCCAACATCGAAAACTATGCCGAAAACTTGCGTATTCAGCGCGAAGAAGCACAATATGCACAGCATAAGGCAACGCAAAGTGCAAATCTCGGTGCATTCCAAATCGAAAAGCAGGCAGAGGTTGGCGTTGCAGGTGCGGAAGCTCTTGGTCAAATGGGAGCTAATGGTGCAGGTGGTGTTGATTTAGGCGGTGGCGGTGCGGGCTTTAATCCTGCGGCTGTGATGGCGGGTATGGCTCTCGGCGGTGCGGTTGGTCAAAATATTGCTTCTGTTATGAATGGGGCTATATCCGGTAATGGCTCGATTGCAACTCCACCTCCTGTTCCGACTGTGGTATATCATATAGCGGTTAACGGACAGCCTACGGGGCCGTTTGAAGTTTCTGTTTTGGCACAAATGGCAACTGCGGGGCAGTTTACCGCAGACAGCTTGGTTTGGAAAAATGGTATGGCTCAATGGGCAAAGGCAGGAACAGTTGAGGAGTTGAAAAATCTGTTTGCAAACGCTATGCCTCCTATTCTTCCATCTAATTGAAGATAAGTAAGCAAAATATTTAATATGAAATGCCCCGCCTCGGCGGGGCTATGCGTTTTTAGAAGAGTGCACGTTAAAGTTTTATCAGTTTTGTAGCATATTACCATATTAAAGCCCTCAAAATTACAAAAAATGTCAAAATTTATATTGACATTTTATATGAAAAATGATAAAATAAATAATGTAATTTTGTTTTTTCGGAGGACAAACAAATGAGTTTTAAAATGCAATATCTCAATGACCTTCTTGAAAGAGTCATGAAGAGAAATCCCAACGAGCCTGAGTTCCATCAGACCGTTAAGGAAGTTCTCGAGTCTATCGAGCCCGTGCTTGAAGCACGCCCCGACTATATCGAGTCCGGCGTTGTTGAAAGAATGGTTGAGCCTGAGCGTATCATCAAGTTCCGTGTTCCGTGGGTTGACGATAACGGCAAGGTTCAGGTGAACCGCGGCTTCAGAGTCCAGTTTAATAGCGCTATCGGTCCTTACAAGGGCGGTATCCGTTTCCATCCCACTGTAAACGAGAGCATTATGAAGTTCCTTGGCTTTGAGCAGACCTTCAAAAACTCTCTTACCTCTCTTCCCATGGGCGGCGGTAAGGGCGGTGCTGACTTTGACCCTCAGGGCAAGTCCGACATGGAGGTTATGCGCTTCTGCCAGAGCTTTATGACAGAGCTTCAGAAGTACATAGGTGCAGATACCGACGTTCCCGCAGGTGATATCGGTGTTGGCGCGCGTGAGGTCGGCTATATGTTCGGTCAGTACAAGAGACTTCGCGACGAGTTCACAGGCGTTCTTACAGGTAAGGGCATCCCCTATGGCGGTTCGCTTATCCGTCCCGAGGCGACAGGCTTTGGCGCGGTTTACTCCACATGCGAGATGCTTAAGCACTTCGGTGATGATATAAAGGGCAAGACCTTTGCAATCTCCGGCTTCGGTAATGTTGCTTGGGGTACTGTTCAGAAGGTTACCGAGCTTGGCGGTAAGGTAGTTACAATTTCCGGTCCTGACGGATATGTATACGACAAGGACGGTATCAATACTCCCGAAAAAATCAATTATATGCTTGAAATGCGCGCTTCCTGCCGTAACAGAGTTGAGGATTACGCAGACAAGTTCGGCGTTCCCTTCTTCAAGGGTGAGAAGCCTTGGGGCGTTAAGGCAGATATCCTTATGCCTTGCGCTACACAGAACGAGGTTCGTGAGGCAGACGCTGAAAAGATTATCGCAAACGGTGTTAAGTACTACGTTGAGGTATCGAATATGCCTACAACCAACGAGGCTATCGCTATGCTCAAAAAAGCAGGCATCATAGTTGCTCCCTCCAAGGCTGTTAATGCGGGCGGTGTTGCTACCTCGGGCCTTGAAATGTCGCAGAACTCGATGCGCTACTCTTGGACTGCTGAAGAGGTAGACGAGAAGCTTAAGATGATTATGAAGAACATCTTCGATGCTTCTGTAAGTGCGGCTAACAAGTACGGACTTGGCGATGACCTTGTTGCAGGCGCAAATATCGCAGGCTTCATCAAGGTTGCCGACGCAATGATGGCACAGGGCGTTGTTTAATCTGAAGTTTTTGGTGATTTTTCCCAATCCTCACTCGACGTATTCGTATATGCCTTCGTGTCGGAAACAGAAAAACTCCCTCAAAACTTTCTAACTTAAACTGTATCGATAAAATTATAAAAAGCTCTTTTCCTCCTCGGAATTTCCGAGGTGGGATTTTTTCATCTGTCCTTTATTTGGTACACCACTCTTGACAAATGATGAGCTTTCCTTTATAATATAATAAAAACCAAAGGACAGAGGAAAGAAAAATGGCTCGTTCGGAAAAACAAAAGCAAAAGCTTTTCAGATTGCTTGAAATATTGATGCGCGAAACCGACGAGAGTCACGGACTTTCGATGCCTGAGATAATTTCGGCACTTTCGGAGTACGGCATATCAGCCGAGCGCAAGAGCATTTACGATGATATAATAACTCTCGGCGAGCTTGGCTTCGACGTTGTTACTTTGCCCACAAGACCGCCTAAATATTCTCTTTCAAGCCGTCAGTTTGAGATATCCGAGCTGAAAATGCTTGCAGATGCGGTAGCATCCTCAAAATTCATTACCGCGGAGAAGAGCCGTGAGCTTATCGTCAAGCTGCGTGCCTTTGCGGGAAAATACAGGGCAGGCGAGCTTTCGCGTCAGGTCTACGTCGAGGACAGAGTAAAGACGATGAACGACCTGAGCGTTGAGAACGTCGAGCTTATCAATCGGGCGATAAACGAAAATAAAAAGATCACCTACAAATATTTCGATTACGGAGTTAATAAGCAGCGCGTTTTCCGTCACGGCGGCGAGCCCTATCTTGTAACGCCTATTTCTCTTATCCGCAACGAGGATAATTATTACCTCGTGGCATTTGATGAGCGCGAAAACGTAAACAAAAATTTCCGTATTGATAAAATGGCGGAGATAATCTTGACCGACGAGCCGCGAAGCAAGGAATGTCTTGCAAAGCGCTTCAACCCCGCGGAATATTCCAACAAGGTGTTCGGTATGTACGGCGGACGCGAGGAGCTTGTAACACTTGAATGCCGCGAGCGCCTTTCGGGAGTTATAATCGACCGCTTCGGCAGAAGTAATACGCTGATAAAGACCGATTTCGGCTTCCGCGTAAGCCTCAGAGTTATGATAAGTCCGAACTTCTTTGCTTGGGTTTTGGGCTTTGGCAAGGATATGAGAATAATCGCGCCCGATGCGGTGAGAGAAGAGCTTCTCTCAAGACTTTGCGATACTATGGAGGTCTATAATGAAAAAGTATAACGTAATACGCCAGATGACGCTGGCTGCGTTCTTTATAGCACT
>JAZRCL010000092.1:0-14703 GCA_045659745.1 Eubacteriales bacterium | reverse complement strand
AACGGCGTGACCGGTTCGGTCACGCCGTTTATTCTTTTATCTTTCAAAGGAATTCATTACGTCCGACTCGAATGCGAAAGCCGTGCTTGCACCCGAACCGCCGTCGTAATGTGAGTTTTTCATATATATCGCAACTATCTTATTATCTGGATCAATCCAGAAATGCGTTCCGTACGCACCGCTCCAGCCGTACGAGCCGACAGAAAGCGTATTGTCTCCTACTATCACTCTGACGCTAAGTCCCCATATCTCGTGCCAGGGCATAATGGTTTCAGGAAGATGAGGAATACTAATTGAGCGAACAAGACTTTCAGGGAGAATTCGCACGCCGTTATATTCCCCACCGCAAAGAAGCATATTTGCAAACTTGGAATAGTCATCTACCGTGGACGCCATTCCCGCGCCGCCACAATTATAAGTAAGCGGAAAGTTTCCGAAAACACATCTGCTTCCACTGTCCGCAGAAACACCCTTGCCGTCAACATAGTTATGCATACTGATCATTCTCGACCACTGCTCTTCCGTGGGAGTGCAACTGGTGTCAGTCATATCGAGAGGCTCAAAAATCTCCTTTTGAACAAACTCCCCGTAAGGCATACCCGACGTTATCTCAACAATTCTTGCAAGTATATCAAAGCCAACAACAGGGCTGTACGCCTGCGTGGTGTAGGGCTCAAAAGCTATCGCGGCTTTTGAAAAATAGTCGACGACAGTCTCAACGCTCTGCATATTTTCGGGATTCATCTGTGCGAACTGAACATCTCCCACCTCAAGCGTACCTATGCCGCTGGAGTGTGTCAGGAGATGTATAACTCTTACTTTGTTGCGGGCTTTACCGACTCTCACTACCTGTTTGTTTTCATCAAGCACACCAAGGTCAAGCTCTGCATACTCCGGCAAAAATCTCTCAATGGGATCAAACAGATCCACAAGTCCGCGACTTACCTGTATAAGTATCGCGACCGCGGTAATGGGCTTTGTCATAGACGCGAGACGAAAAATGGTGTTGGGTGCTAAAGGAGTCTTGCTATTGCAATCCGAATAACCGAAGTCCGCTCTGTATAAAGTCTCTCCGTTTTGCATTACCTTGACCGCCGCACCGCCTACGCGACCGCTTTCAATATCAGCATTTACTGTTTTTTCAATGTTTTTTCTTAAAAGTTCCGGGTTTAGTCTTTTCATTTTCTTATTTTTTTGCCAAAAATGCCACAAGAACCTTCCATATCTTCTCGCAGGACGCAAGACTGAGTCTTTCCGCGGGAGAATGTATATCGTACATATTAGGACCTATTGAGATTATATCAAGCCCCTGTGTTTTGGATGAGATTATTCCGCATTCAAGTCCCGCGTGTATCACTATGACCTCAGGGCGAGTCCCGAAAAGGCTCTCGTAGGTGTCAAGATAGTCCTCGCGGAGCTTGCTCTCGGGTGCATATTCCCAACCCGGATATCTTGAATAATGTCTGCTCTGTGCGCCAAGGGTAGCTGCAAGCATATCAAGCTCGCGGCAGGACAAATCTATCTGCGACTCAAGCGACGAGCGCGACGAGAGCGTGAGATTTACTTTTCCGCCATCCGTGTGCGCTATACCGAGATTTCTTGAATATTCCACAAGCCCATCTATCTGATTGCTGAATTTAAGCACGCCTGTCCTGACAAGGCTTATAAATCCAATTATTTTCTTTGTGTCCTTGAGACGGAAGCAACTATCTGCCGTCTTTGTGTCAAAGCTTACCGCAAAGCCACTATCAATGGTGCAGAGCTCTTTTCTTATGTTGTTCTCCTCGTCCTTGACGGCTTCAACAAGCTCCTCGGGATTCTCGCAAAGCAGTACCGCCGAGCTCTCTCTGGCTATGGCATTGTCCTTGCCACCGCCCGATACCGAAACAAGCCACGCCTTTTGCTCAGAAATTACTCTCTGCAAAATTCTGCCCAAAAGCACGAGAGCTGACGCTCTTCCTGTATTTATATCTGCGCCCGAATGTCCGCCCGAAAGACCGCTTATTTTTATCTCAACTGCTTTCCTCTCGGTCTGGAGGTCCACCTTGTTAAAGTCAAAAACTATTTCCGTGCGCACTCCACCCGCGCAGCCTGCAGTCACAGTGTTCTCTTCCTCACTATCTAGGTTTATCATTCTTTTTGCGGTTATCTGCGAGCAATCAAAGCCCTTTGCTCCTGCAAGACCCGTCTCCTCCTCGACCGTGAAAAGACATTCAAGCGCGGGGTGGGAATTCGTCTCAAGAAGTGCGAGCATCATAGCAACGGCAATTCCGTTATCTCCGCCAAGGCTTGTGCCTCTCGCTCCAAGCAGGCCGTTCTCAACAAAAAGGTCAAGTCCGTCGCGTTCAAAGTCGTGCTCAACACCCGCGTTTTTCTCACACACCATATCCATGTGTCCCTGCAAAAGCACCGCAGGAGTGTTCTCATACCCTGTGCACGCGCCCTTTTTAACAAACACGTTGCCCGTGATATCTCTTACGCATTCGAGCCCAAGATTTGATGCAAATCTCTCAATATAATCAGCTACTCCCGACTCATTTCCCGAGCCATGAGGAATGGCGCAGATGTCTTCAAATATTTCAAAAACTCTCTTATTCTGATAACCGTTTACAATATAACTCATACGACTCCTGTTCCGTCGTTATCAACGACAGTGTTTTTTGAAGATTTTTTTGGGGGTTCTTTGTCCTTCTTCTCAAATTTAAGTACGCCGTCGCTTACCTTGTTGTATATCTCAAATCTCTTTGCCGCGCCGAGTATTACACACTCGTCGGGATTTTTTGCTATATATGCCTTAATGCCAAGCACCCTTTCGGTGAGCTTGTCAAGTCCGAATATCATACTGCCGCCGCCGACAAAGCAAATGCCATTGTGGAGAATATCTCCCACAAGCTCGGGGGGAGTCTGCTCTATCACCTCGCAGATGGCGTCAAATATTGCTGTCAGGGGCTGTATAACCGCGCCAAGGAACTCGCGCGAGCTGACAGACGCAATCTTGGGCATGCCCGAATCGAGATCGCGGCCCTTGACGTCCTCAACCTTTGCCTCCTTGTGCTCATAAACGCAGCCAATATGTCTCTTGAGAGCCTCCGCGGTACGAGCGCCAATAAGCAGATTGTAGTTTTCCCTGACGTGGTCTACAATCGCCGCATCAAAGTGATTTCCGCCAATCTTAATAGTCTTTGATACCACTATCCCGCCAAGCGAGATGACAGATACCTCTGTCGTGCCACCGCCGATATTTACTATCATATTTCCAATGGGTGAGTTGACGGGTATTCCCGCGCCGATTGCCGCCGCGAGAGCCTCCTGAATAATAAAGGTCTTTCTCGCGCCCGCCTCGGTTGCCGCGTCAAGTATCGCTCGTTTTTCCACCTCGTTTATATCCGTGGGGAGCGCGATCATAAGTCTTGGCGCAACAAGACTCTTCTTTGACGCTCTGTGTATAAAGTAGCGGAGCATCTTGAGTGTCACCTCATATCTGCTCACCACTCCGTCAGACAAGGGATAGAGCGCAAGAATATCCTCGGAATTTCTCCCGAGCATCTCCTCTGCCTCACGGCCCACCTTTATTACTCTGTCTGTGTTTTTGTCAATAGCAACCACACTTGGCTCGCGCATAATTATGCCCTCGTCCTGAACGTGCACAAGCACGCTGGACGTGCCAAGATCCATTGCTATATCACGGCTGAGTATTACCTTTTTCAAGACCTTGTTCTCCCTCAAAATGAATTTCTTTGTATTCTTAATTTAATTATACAACATTTAGCACTTAAAAGTCAATATTTTTATATTAATATATAAAATATGTTTTTGTCGTGGGGCGTTGTATTTTATATAAAAGAGACGGCAAAGCCGTCTCTTTGATTGGTATCATTTTTTGATTTCACACGTCCTTGCAACGCAAGCGGCATAAACTTCCTTTGCACCGTTCTTTTTTGCAAGTCGCATAGCTCTGTCAAGCGTAGCGCCGGTAGTGACCAGATCGTCTATTATAATCACGCGCTTACCTTTGATTATTTTTGCAGACTTTCTGGAGATTTTTAGCGAGCGGTCAATATTTTTCGCTCGGCTGTTTTTGTCAAGCTGCTTTTGCTCCGCGCCTCCGCGACGGACAAATATGCTCTCAAACCGTCCCTCAAATATTCTGCAAACCTCGCGTGAAAGTCGCAACCCTTGATCAAAGCCAAGCTCACCAACAGCCGATGAACGTCTCGGCACATAGGTATATATGCACTCGTCAGGGATCACCGAATTGTCCTTAAACCACACTCCCATACTTAATGAAAGCTCACTCGCAACAAACTCACAAATTCTTTTATCATTCACCTTTTTGAGCGAATATATCATTTTGTTTTGCGTGTTGTTTTTGTTTGGGTTGTATGTCAAAAGCTTTGGAAGACCTGATTTCTTGAATCTTCTCGTATCCGGTGCGCAAAGACATTTGTGCGAAGGGCAAAGACACTCGGGACAGCTCTCGTCCTTGGCTTTGCTCCAACGCCCATAGCACTTTTTACAAAGACAATCCCCCGCTCCATAGCTCTCCTCAACCGCAGGCAAAAGCTCGCGACAGCAAGCGCACTTGGGCGGAAACGCAAGATTTCGCAGAATTTTTATAAATCTGCCCATATCAGCCCTCCAAAAGTCTCTGACAAAGACACGTATATCTCTTGCTCTGTCTTGAGTTCTCTACCATTTTCCCAACGACCTCCGAGCGTCCTACCAGGATTACCATTTTTTGCGCTCTTGTGACCGCCGTGTAAAAAAGGTTTCGCGTCAGGAGCATCGGGGGCGCGTTATACAGAGGAATTATGACCACTCCGTACTCACTCCCCTGACTCTTGTGAACTGTCACCGCGTATGCGTGCTCAAGCTCCTCAAGCATAGTAAACTCGTACGTCACGTGTCTTTGGTCAAACACTATCTCCATAAAGGAATTTACAACGTCAATGCGTATTATACGCCCAATGTCACCGTTGAATATACCCATGCCGACGGTGTCGTCCTCTCGGCACCACTCTATCTCATAATTGTTCTTTATCTGCATTACCCTGTCGCCCTCGCGGAACAGAGTATCTCTGTATTTGTATTCCGCCTTGTTCGCAGACTTGGGATTCAACGCCTCCTGAAGCAGTCGGTTGAGGTTCTCCGTTCCCGCCTCGCCCTTTCGTGAGGGGGAAATGACCTGAATATTTCCGACTATATCCTCTCCGTACGTCCTTGGCAGTCTGTTTTTGCACAAGTCTGCCACAGTATAGGCAATTTCACGGTCGGTGTTTCTGTAAAGATAGAAAAAGTCTCCGTTTTTGACGTCAAGCACTGGCATCTCGCCTTTGTTTATCTTGTGCGCGTTTGTGACAATCAAGGACTCTTGCGCCTGACGGAATATCTCGTTGAGTCTGACGGTCGCAAACTTACCGCTCTCAAGCAGATCGCGTAGCACGTTTCCCGCGCCTACACTGGGAAGCTGGTCGGCATCTCCTATAAGTATAACTCTCGCGCCAGGCTTGACCGCACGCAAGAGCGATGCCATAAGGTTGTTGTCAACCATTGATGCTTCGTCAACAATTATGACGTGCTCGTCAAGCAAGTCCGTTTCATTTCTGCGGAAGCCCGAGCCGCCCGTCTCCTCGCTACCGAAATCAAATTCAAGAAGTCTGTGCAGAGTTTTTGCCTCGTGCGATGTCGCCTCAGAGAGCTTTTTCGCCGCTCTGCCCGTGGGGGCAGCCAACGCAACCTTCATATCCATACTGCTGAAAATATCAAGCAGCGCCTTGACTATGGTAGTCTTTCCCGTACCCGGGCCGCCTGTGAGCAGCATAACTCCGCCCTCAAGAGCCAATGATATAGCCTGCTTTTGCAGATATGCATACTCAAAGCCGCATTTTCTCTCCTCGTTTTGAATAAAGAGTCGTATATCGCCCGAGGACACCGCAGGGCATACCTTATCAAGAAGCAAAAGCTTCTCCGCAATATATTTTTCGTTATTATAAGCTCTACTCTCGTAAAGATACGTGACACCGTCCGCCTTATAGACTTTGACCTTTTTTAGTGCTATAAGCTCGTCAGTCGCCTCGCTTGCCAGCTCCTCGCTGACCTCAAGAAGTCTTGCAGCGTCCGAAATAAGCCTTTCTCGCGGCAAACAGACGTGACCGTTCTGCGCCGCCTCGCCAGAGAGCAGATACAAAATTCCGCTTGAAATTCTCGCAACTGATTCCTTTTCAACTCCGAGCTTCATAGCCATCTGGTCTGCGCGTTCAAAGCCTACGCCCTCTATTTCGTCGCATATCCTGTACGGGTTAGCCTTGGCAATATCAACCGCCGCGCCGCCCCATCTTTTGTAAATTCGAACAGTCACCGCCGCGCCGAAGAACTCTCTGAAAAACAGCATCGCCGAGCGTATTCCCGACTTTGCCTTAAAATCCTCGCAGATAGCCATGGCCTTTTTAAGACTTATTCCGGGTATATCCGACAGCCAATCGGGGTGATTTTCAAGCACTTCAAGCGTATCGTCGCCAAACTCGTCGACTATTTTTTGCGCCGTTCTTTTGCCTATTCCCTTTATCGCGCCCGAGGACAGATACCGCAGTATTGCCGTGGCGTTGGCGGGCATAAATCTTTCGTATTGAGATACGGCGAACTGTCTGCCGTATTTTGCGTTATGCTTCCACTGACCGTAGACCTTAACAGAGTCTCCCTCGCTTATGTAGGGCATAATTCCCGTTATGGTGATAAGGTCATCGTCGTCTGTGCCGAGGTCACACACGGCGTATCCGTTTTCTTCGTTGTAGTATATTACGTACTCGATATTTCCCGAAACACTTATTATCTCGTCGCTCTCCATTTCCATTGGAGTATTCATAAAGTTATCCATCTGTGGCCTCCTTTCTTTTTTCTTATTACTTTCTGTCAACAGTGACAGAAAGTAATCAAAGAACACCGTTCAAGAGGGAAAGACGTCGCAATTTCACTCCCGTGAAAATTGCTCTGCGAGCACCCGACTACCCCTTTCCCTCTTAAAAATCTCCCTATCCCGCGAGTTTGCAAGCAAACTCGAATATCAAGGGGAGTCTGTAAAAACTATTATGTTGTAGTGTGCCGCAGGCACACAGGGGGTGTGGTTTCTTAAGGAGAGGGGGAGTAGAAAATCTTTAGTGCAGAGGGGATTGAGCTTGCTCAATCGACTCAAGCGTTAAAAAGATTTTCGTCTCCTCTCCTTAAGCGGCTTTTTGGTGACTTTGCAGCTGTTGGCAAAGTCACAAAGAATTTCTTGAAGGGTAAGGGGAACTTATAAAAGTTCCCCCACCTTATATTTAAGCAAAAATTTCGGCCTTGAGCTTTTCTGCAAGGTCTGTCTTCTCCCACGCAACGCCAAGATCCTCGCGTCCCATATGGCCGTACGCCGCAAGGTCGCAGTAAATAGGCTTGCGAAGGTCAAAGTCACGGATTATAGCCGCGGGACGAAGATCAACAAGCTTCTCGATAGCCGCGCTGATCTTTGCCTCATCAACAGTAGCAGTACCAAAGGTGTCAACCATTACGGAAACAGGACGAGCAACACCGATAGCGTACGCTACCTGAACCTCACACTTCTTAGCAAGTCCAGCTGCTACCACGTTCTTCGCGATATATCTTGCCGCATAGCAGGCAGAACGGTCAACCTTTGTGGGATCCTTGCCCGAGAAAGCTCCGCCGCCGTGACGCGCGTATCCACCGTATGTATCAACAATTATCTTTCTGCCCGTAAGACCCGTATCACCTGCAGGTCCGCCGATAACGAATCTGCCCGTGGGGTTAACGTAAATCTTTGTCGCATCGTCCATCAAGGTCGCAGGCACGATGGGCTTAATTACGTTCTCAATAACGTCAGCTCTTATCTGCTCAAGGGTGACTGTCTCGCTATGCTGGGAGGAAACAACGATAGTGTCCACTCTCACAGGAACATCGTCGTGATATTCAACGGTCACCTGAGTCTTACCGTCGGGACGGAGATAGTCCATAAGTCCGGACTTACGAACGTCAGTCAGCTGCTTTGCAAGCTTGTGCGCAAGAGAGATAGGCAAGGGCATAAGCTCGGGAGTTTCGTCGCAAGCATAGCCAAACATAAGTCCCTGGTCGCCTGCGCCTGTGTCAAGTCCGTCGTTATCAGTTCCCTCTTTTGCCTCGTAGGATTTGTCAACACCCATTGCAATATCGGGTGACTGCTCGTGTATGGAGCTGATTACAGCGCAAGAATCGCAGTCAAATCCAAACTTTGCGCGTGTGTAGCCGATCTCGCGAACCGTCTCTCTTACGATGGTCTGAATGTCAACGTAAGCTTCGGTCGTGATCTCGCCCATTACGGATACAAGTCCCGTTGTGCAGAAAGTCTCGCACGCAACACGGGAGTTGGGGTCCTGACGGAGTATCTCGTCGAGTATCGCGTCAGAAATTTTATCGCTTATTTTGTCGGGATGTCCTTCTGTCACGGACTCCGATGTGAAAAGTACCTTTTTCATTCTTTTTATATCCTTTCATTTATATACGATTTTATAAAAAAGCTCTGCTTGTAGGCATACAAGCAGAGCTTTACTCTCAATTCTCTACTTATCTGCTTGGAATTGGCACCTTTTCCATTGTTTTGGCCAGGTTGCCGTGGTTTCTGCGAGCCGCTCTCTCCACCACTCTTGATAAGATGTTTATTTTGCTATATTATTTTAGCATATAGATATGCTTTTGTCAATAGTCTATTGACATAAATCGGTGTTTTCGATATAAGTTATTCAGGCTTTATTTTGCTACACAGCTTTGAAAAGAAGAAGGACGCCACTCCGCCTATTACAATACATCCGATATATATCAGAATATTATACCAAGCCGTATTAAATGACGGAAGTATCATAAGCGTCGTCGCCACAACGAAGCCTATCACACAATGAGATGCGACTGAGAAGAACTTGTCAAATACAAGTCTCATAAGTCTTGAGAAAAGCAAAAGCGTTGTAAGCATTGCTATTCCAAGGGGGATAAGCACCGAGAAATTAAGAGTTGATATACCCTGACTCATAGGCTCGTATATTCCAAAGAACAAAAGCAACGTCGATGAGGAAAAGCCCGGAATTATAAAGCTGAGTCCCCACAAAATACCGCAAATAAGCCAGCCGACAGTGTTAGGAGTAATAGTTATATGCCAGATGTTTTTGAACATGAAAAACACCGCAGAAATAGCAACAAAGCTCACGGCAAGTCCAATATAAGAGCCTTTGCCTCTGCCCTGCTTGCCTGCGTCACGCCATATATCAGGCAACGTGCCCGCTATAAGTCCGACGAAAACGCACAGCACTACCGCCTCATTGAGGCTCAAAAGCCAATTTGTCACTCCTGCAAAGCCAACAAATCCCGTTGCCGCGCCCAAGCCTACGAAAATAAGCATAAACCAATGCTTTTTTATGCCCTTGATAGGACTTGACAAAACCTCAAGCACCTGATCGTATATACCAAAGGCATAGCACAGTGTCCCTCCGCTGACTCCCGGGAGTATCGCGCCTATTCCAACTATAAACCCCTGCACTATCCAAAGAATAGCTTGGAGTATCTTGTTTTTTTTGTTTCCCATTTTGATAATTCCTTTTTCGTTGTGGAAAATGTAGCCTATCTATATTATAGACCACATGGCATCGAAAATCAATAAATTGTAAGAAATAATATGTTTTATCCTAAAAAGCTCCAATATCAAGCGCCAAAGCCAAGCGATCCCTTAAGGAAGACAAGGAATACTACCACACAAAGCGCGGCAATTACAAGTCCCACCCCTGTGACTACAAGGCTGAACGTAAGATTTTTTCTCTTTCTTTCATTGATTAATTCGGCTGTCGCCTCGGTCTGAGGCAAGGATTTTGACGGCAACACCTTTGCCGCCTTCATCGCAATAGACGCAGGCTTGTAAAGAACAAGCACTATCGCGGAGTTCAGTAAAGCCTTTGTCAGATTAAAGGGCAAAAAGAGTGTGGGCACCATTTTTGCCACAGCCGCCGTGGTGAAATTCGGCGTATATATCGGCACGATAAAGAGATTGAAAAGCAGCATAAACGCTGTCATAGCGAAAATTGCCGAGACAAGTCCTATAATCGCGCCCTTGATGTTCTTTTTGTATTTGTAAATCAACGCGCACACAGTTGAGAACAGCGCAGTTGACAGAAAATCCATAAGGAAGCCCCAAAATCCCGCATCGCCGATGGATATAAACTCGACAAGCGAAACCACGAGGGAGATTGCGATTGAGTATATGGGCCCAAAAAGCAGACCCGCGATTGTAATAACCGCGTCCTTAGCATCAAATGTCAAAAACATTACCTTGATGTGCATAATGTAC
The DNA here is from genome assembly GCA_045659745.1 of Eubacteriales bacterium. Classification (GTDB taxonomy): domain Bacteria; phylum Bacillota; class Clostridia; order Oscillospirales; family CAG-272; genus SVTX01. The sequence goes on along the minus strand of JAZRCL010000092.1, from coordinate 4,352 downwards.
GTGGACGCGATAGCAAGGGCGCAGAAAAGCGCCGCCATGCAAAGCTTCTTGACCTTCATAGCCGAGCTTTGCTTTGTTGTTAATTCAGACATAAAAAAATCCCCTTTCTTGTGGGAGGGGAGAAATAAGACTCGGCGCAGTCTTGTGCGCCTAATATAAACTATCTTCTCTCTTCCAGACTTTACTGTCGGTCAGGGAATCTCACCCTGTCAGCTTTCGCTCGCGGACTTGCTCTGAGGCTCACCGCCGGTACGGAATTACACCGATCCCACAAAGATATAATATTTTTTAGTTATTCAAATCATGCCTGCGTCCAAAAGGACGCAGGCATATTTATTAACGGTTAAACTGATCCGTTTGTGTTGAAATTATTCAATAATTTCAGATACAACGCCGGAACCTACAGTTCTACCACCCTCACGGATAGCGAAACGGAGACCCTTCTCACAAGCGATGGGCTTGATGAGCTCAACAGTCATGTTAACGTTATCACCAGGACGGCACATTTCTACGCCTGCGGGAAGCTCGATAACACCTGTAACGTCAGTTGTTCTGAAGTAGAACTGGGGTCTGTAACCTGCGAAGAAGGGCTTGGAACGTCCGCCTTCCTTCTCAGTAAGAACGTAAACCTGACCTACGAACTTTGTGTGGGGGTTGATGGAGCCGGGCTTACAAAGAACCTGACCTCTTTCGATCTCGTCCTTAGCTACACCACGGAGAAGTGCACCGATGTTGTCACCAGCCTCTGCCTGAGGAAGGAGCTTGTGGAACATCTCAACACCAGTGATGGTTGTTGTCTTCTTCTCGTCAGTAAGACCAACGATTTCAACAACGTCAGATACCTTAACAGTACCTCTCTCAACTCTACCTGTAGCAACAGTACCACGGCCAGAGATGGAGAATACGTCCTCGACAGGCATAAGGAATGCGAGGTCGGACATTCTCTCAGGAGTAGGAATGTAGTTGTCAACTTCGTTCATGAGCTCGAGGATGCAAGCATACTCGGGAGCGTTGATATCAGTGTTTGTGGACTCGAGAGCGTCACGAGCAGATCCGCGAACGATCGGAATGTCGTCGCCGGGGAAGTCGTACTGAGAAAGAAGATCTCTGATCTCCATCTCTACGAGGTCAAGAAGCTCATCGTCATCAACGAGGTCCTTCTTGTTCATGAATACAACGATTGCGGGAACGCCAACCTGACGAGCAAGAAGAACGTGCTCTCTGGTCTGCTGAAGAGGTCCGTCTGTACCTGCAACAACGAGGATAGCGCCGTCCATCTGAGCTGCACCGGTGATCATGTTCTTAACGTAGTCAGCGTGGCCGGGGCAGTCAACGTGAGCGTAGTGACGTGTCTCAGTCTCGTACTCAACGTGTCTTGTGTTGATTGTGATACCTCTTGCTCTCTCTTCGGGAGCGTTGTCGATCTGGTCGTATGCCATGAACTCAACGTTACCGTTTGCGAGACCAAGTGTCTTTGTGATAGCTGCTGTAAGAGTTGTCTTACCGTGGTCAACGTGGCCGATAGTACCAATGTTAACGTGGGGCTTGGTTCTTTCAAATGTTTGCTTTGCCATTTTGAAAATCCTCCGTAATTATCTTTTTTGTTTTTTGTTTTTTGTTTTTTATTTGTTCGGGCGGGGCCTCCGCCCGAAAGTTTTAAATATTACGTACCCTGTGGGTACTGATTTGGCTATTAGCCGTTATTTTTTCCGCGGATCTTAATGATCTCTTCCTGGATGGACTTAGGCACCTGCTCGAAGTGGCTGGGCTCCATGGAGTAGAGACCACGTCCCTGTGTCTTGGAACGAAGATCTGTTGCATAACCAAACATGTTGGAAAGCGGAACGTTTGCGGTAACCTCAAGAACACCGTTTCCGGAGTTGTCCTGAGAAAGGATCTGACCACGGCGGCTGTTGAAGTCACCGATTACTGCTCCCATGTAGTCCTCGGGAACAATGGTTACGACCTTCATCATAGGCTCTGTAAGAACGGGGTCTGCCTTTCTCATAGCTTCCTTAAATGCCATAGAACCGGCAATCTTGAACGCCATTTCAGAGGAGTCAACCTCGTGGTAAGAACCGTCGTAAAGTGTTACCTTAACGTCAACAACGTTGTATCCTGCGAGTACGCCCGCCTGGAGCGCGCCCTGAATACCGGAGTCAACTGCGGGAATGTATTCCTTGGGAATAGCACCACCCTTAACCTGGTCAACGAACGTGTAGCCTGCGCCGGGCTCGTTGGGCTCGAGTATGATCTTAACGTGACCGTACTGACCGGAACCACCGGACTGACGCTTGTACTTGCACTCATGGTCAACCTGCTTGCGAATAGTTTCCTTATAAGCAACCTGAGGCTTACCGATGTTTGCTTCTACCTTAAACTCACGGAGAAGTCTGTCAACGATGATCTCAAGGTGAAGCTCACCCATACCTGCGATGATCGTCTGACCTGTTTCTTCGTCAGTGTAAGTTCTGAATGTGGGGTCTTCCTCTGCAAGCTTTGCGAGTGCGATACCCATCTTTTCCTGTCCTGCGCGAGTCTTAGGCTCGATAGCAACACGGATAACGGGCTCGGGGAACTCCATAGACTCAAGGATGATAGGTGCCTTTTCGTCACAGAAGGTGTCACCTGTTGTGGTGCACTTTGTTCCGACAACAGCTGCGATATCGCCGCTGTAGCAAGCGTCTATTTCCTTACGGTCATTAGCGTGCATCTGGAGGATACGACCAAGTCTTTCTCTCTTACCTCTTGTGGAGTTAAGAACTGTATCACCTGCATTTACAACACCCGAGTATACGCGGAAGAAGCAGAGCTTTCCAACGAACGGGTCTGTCATAATCTTGAATGCAAGAGCGGAGAAAGGACCTTCGTCGCTTGCGGGTCTATCCTCTTCCTCTTCTGTTCTGGGGTTAACACCCTTGATAGCAGGAACGTCAAGAGGCGAGGGCATAAAGTCAATAATTGCATCGAGGAGCTTCTGAACACCCTTGTTACGGTAAGATGTACCGCAAACAACGGGAACGATAGTATTGTCGATGGTAGCCTTACGAAGAGCAACCTTAAGCTCGTCAACTGTGATTTCCTCGCCCTCGAGGTACTTCATCATAAGGTCGTCGTCGGTGGAGGCAATAGCCTCAACCATCTTATCGCGCCATTCGTTAGCAAGGTCAATCATGTCCTCCGGAATGGGCTCAACACGCATGTCCTTACCCATGTCATCATAGTAGATGTCTGCTTCCATGTTCATAAGGTCAACGATTCCGCGGAATGTCATATCCTTACCTACGGGGAGCTGGATCGGAACTGCGTTTGCACGAAGTCTGGAATGAATCATATCAACAACACGATAGAAATCGGCACCTGTGATGTCCATCTTGTTGACGTAGATCATACGGGGTACTCTGTACTTGTCTGCCTGTCTCCAAACAGTTTCAGACTGGGGCTCAACGCCTCCCTTTGCGCACATAACGGTAACAGAACCGTCAAGTACACGGAGAGAACGCTCAACCTCTACGGTAAAGTCAACGTGACCGGGGGTGTCAATGATGTTGATACGGTTGCCCTTCCAGAAGCAAGTTGTAGCAGCGGAGGTAATTGTGATACCTCTCTCCTGCTCCTGTGCCATCCAGTCCATGGTAGCCGCACCCTCGTGGGTCTCACCGAGCTTGTGTGTCTTACCTGTGTAGAACAGGATACGCTCGGTAGTGGTTGTCTTACCTGCGTCGATATGAGCCATTATACCGATATTTCTTGTATTATCAAGCGAATATTCTCTAGGCATTTTGTGGTCTCCTCGATATTAATATCTGTAGTGTGCAAAAGCCTTGTTTGCTTCTGCCATCTTGTGTGTTTCTTCTCTCTTCTTGAACGCTCCGCCCATGCTGTTTCTTGCATCCATGATTTCTCCTGCAAGTCTTTCAGCCATGGTTCTTTCGCTTCTCTTTCTGGCATAACCGATGAGCCATCTGAGAGCGAGCGTCTGCTGACGTTCGGGTCTAACTTCCATAGGAACCTGGTATGTGGAACCACCTACACGGCGAGCCTTAACCTCGAGTGCGGGCTTGAGATTCTCAAGCGCTTCCTGGAAAATTTCAAGGGGATTCTGACCTACCTTAGCTTCAACGATAGCAAATGCGTCGTAAACTATGGTCTGTGCTACACCCTTCTTGCCATCATACATTACATTGTTGATAAGCTTTGTTACAAGCTTAGATCCGTACATAGGATCCGGCAATACGTCTCTTTTGGATATACGACCTCTTCTCGGCACTGTACTTCCCTCCTTCATCAAAATTAAATAAATGAAATCATAGGTACTCAAAAGCAATACTTCTGTTTCGTGCGCTCTGTTA
>JAZRCL010000091.1:0-16926 GCA_045659745.1 Eubacteriales bacterium | reverse complement strand
GACGTAATGGAAAATATAATTGAAAATATTATGAAAAACGCAAAGACAGATCAATGTGTAGCACAGAGATTACACAAGGTGGGAATTATTCCCGTAGTCACTCTGTATCAGCCCGAAGCAGACGCGCTCCCTCTTTGCGAGGCGCTCCGCAGAGGAGGAATTGACGTGGTAGAGATAACCTTCAGAAGTGAGGGCGCGGAAAAGGCGATAGAGTCAATAAAAAAAGCCTTTCCCGATATGATCGTTGGCGCGGGAACGGTGCTGAATGAAAAGCAGGCAAAGATTGCCGAGGACGCGGGAGCGGATTTTGTGGTGACTCCCGGCTTTGACGAGAAAACCGTTGAGTATTGCAAGAGAAAGAAAATCCCGGTGTTTCCGGGCTGTATAACTCCCACCGAGTATCAAATGGCGGTGGCGTGCGGTCTTGAGGCAGTAAAGTTCTTTCCTGCGGAGCAGGCAGGCGGTGTTGGTATGATAAAGGCGCTCAGCGGCCCTTTCCCGACCTTGAAGGTAATTCCCACAGGTGGAGTGTCTCTTGACAATATAGAGTCTTATATATCCTGTCCGAACGTTCTTGCGTGCGGAGGCTCATATATGGTAGCGCAAAAGCTTATTGAGAGCAAGCAGTGGGACAAGGTGGAGGAGATCTGCCGTTGGTCAATCGAAAAGGTTAAGGAGGCAAGACGCAATGCCTAAAATAATAACCTTTGGAGAGCTGATGCTTCGTTTAGCACCTAACGGATATTACAGATTTTTTCAGAACGATCAGATGCAAGCTACCTTTGGCGGAGGCGAGGCAAATGTGGCGGTGTCCTTGGCAAGCTACGGTATGGACAGCACTTTTGTCACAAAGCTTCCAACACACGCCATAGGACAGGCGGCGGTGAACTCTCTGCGATATTTTGGAGTTGATACCTCAAAAATAACACGCGGCGGGGACAGAGTGGGTATATATTTTTTGGAAAAAGGTGCTTCACAGCGCGGCTCGCTCTGTATTTACGACCGAGCACATTCTGCGATAGCCGAGGCAGAGTCGGGAGACTTTGATTGGAATGATATATTTGAGGGTGCGGATTGGTTTCACTTTACAGGAATTACGCCCGCGCTTGGACAGAACGTTGCAAAAATATGTCTTGAGGCCTGCCAAGCGGCAAAATCAAAGGGAATATGTGTGTCTTGTGACCTTAATTTCCGCTCAAAGCTCTGGACGAGAGATGAGGCAAGAGGAGTTATGAACGAGCTTTGCAAATATGTTGACGTATGTATTCTCAACGAGGAGGATGCCAAGGACATTTTCGGCATTGAGGCAAAGGGAACTGATATTTACGCGGGCAAGGTAAATCACGAGGGGTATGAATACGTTGCGCGTCAGCTTATAGAAAAGTTTGGTTTTGAAAAGGTCGCGATAACTCTGCGCTCGTCAATTTCAGCGAGTGATAACGATTGGGCGGCGTGTTTGCACGACGGACAGAATTGCTATTTTTCAAAGACCTATCATTTGCGTATTGTTGACCGCGTTGGCGGGGGAGATAGCTTTGGCGGTGCGCTGATATACGCTTTGATAAACGGTATGTCAACTGAGACGGCTATTGAGTTTGCGGTTGCCGCATCTGCGCTCAAGCACAGTATAGAGGGGGATTACAACCGCATATCTGCCGCCGAGGCCGAGAAGCTTATGAACGGCGATGGAAGCGGAAGAGTACAAAGGTAATACTTTGGGGATTGATTTTTGTTTTCCGGTATGCTATAATAAAGTCAGAATGATTTTTTAGGAGGGCATATTATGAAAACAAAGCTATCCCCCCGTTTTTGGTGCGTGCTTACGATATTTGGTCTTGTCGGACAGATAGCGTGGGTTGTGGAGAATATGTATTTTAACGTATTCATCTACAAAATGTTCAACGCCTCGGCGTCGGACATCTCGCTTATGGTTGCGGCGTCTGCGGTTGCGGCGACTCTGACTACCGTATTTATGGGCGCGCTTTCTGACCGCATAGGCAAGCGAAAGCTGTTTATGTGCGGCGGTTATATCCTTTGGGGTATATCTATATTCGCATTCGTATTTTTGAGACTCGACGTAATAAACGCAATGATTCCCGCAACTGTTTCTGCGGCGGCGGTGGGCGTGTCGCTTGTCATTGTTATGGACTGCGTTATGACGTTTTTCGGCTCGACGGCAAACGACGCGGCGTTTAACGCATGGCTGACCGACAGCACCGACTCCACAAACAGAGGCGCGGCAGAGGGAATAAATGCGATGATGCCTCTGGTAGCTATACTTGCCGTATTCGGCGGATTTATGGCGTTTGACTTGAATTCCGCGTCAAGCTGGACTTGGATATTCGCAATCATCGGAGCGGTCACGCTGGGCGTGGGAATTCTCGGTTGCTTTATTATTAAAGAGCCCGATATCAAGCCGTCAAGCACGGGATATTTGTCCAACATAATATACGGCTTCCGTCCCTCGTCGGTAAAGAGCAATCTGTCTCTTTACATAACGCTTGGGTTATTTATAATATTTAACATCTCAATACAGATATTTATGCCGTATCTAATAATCTACTACGAGCAGTCACTTAAGATGGCTGATTACGTATTGATAATGGCGCCTGCGATAATTATTGCGTCAGTCGTGACGGCATTCTGGGGCAAGGTGTATGACAAAAAGGGATTTAATTTCTCTGTGTTCTGGTCAATGCTCTGGCTTTGCGCGGGATATATTCTGCTGTTCTTCTTCAAGGGCACGGCGCTCGTATTTGTCGGCTCGCTTCTTATGATGTGCGGTTATCTTTCGGGTGCTGCGGTGTTTGGCGCGAGAATAAGAGATAATATCCCTGCAGGAAAGTCGGGAATGCTTCAGGGCGTGAGAATTTTCTCGCAGGTGCTTATCCCCGGCGTTATAGGTCCGTTTATTGGTAAGAGCGTGCTTGCAAACTGCGAGACTGTTATAAATAACGACGGTACGGAGTCGTTTTTGCCAAACAGAAATATATTCTTGGCGGCGCTTATTGCGGCGGCAATACTCTGCATAGGCTTGTTGCTCATAGGAATATTTCGCAAAGAGAAAAAAGAATTTGCCAGACTGACTACACCCTTTGAGAAAAACGTGGGCGAGATACCCCACCAAGATTATCCTCGACCTAATATGAAAAGGGATTCTTATATGTCGCTCAACGGCAAATGGGAGCTTTCAGTCACAAGAAAAAATAATACGGTATATGACGGCGACATTCTCGTTCCTTTCCCGCCCGAGTCAAAAATGTCGGGCGTTGAGAGACAGTTCGGATATAAGGATACCTTGAAATATCAAAGAACATTCACTTTGCCAGAGGGCTTTGTGCGTGATAGAGTGATACTTCACTTTGGAGCGGTAGACAGACTCTCAAGGGTGTTTGTAAACGGTAGCTTTGTGCGTGAGAATGATGGCGGATATCTGCCCTTTGAAGCGGATATTACGGATTTTCTCTGCAAAGGCGAAAATATACTTTACGTAGAGGTTTTCGATGACCTGGATACAAATTATCCCTACGGAAAGCAGTCCAAATCCCGCGGCGGTATGTGGTACACACCCATAAGCGGAATATGGCAGTCTGTATGGCTTGAGAGTGTTTGCGACAATTATATCCGCTCACTCAAAATCACCCCCGAGACAGATGCGGTGACCATAGAGGTTGACGGCGGCGAGGAGAAAAAGACACTTGTTTTAGGTGATAAGACTTACGAATTTTTGGGAGACGGTATCAGAATAGAGATAGAAGATCCAAAGCTTTGGACTCCCGAGACGCCGAATATTTATGAGTTTGAGATTATTTCGGGCAAGGACAAAGTAGGCTCTTATTTTGCTCTCCGTGAAATTACCGTAGAAAAGCGCGGGGAATACTCCTGTATTTGTTTGAACGGCAAGCCGATATTTCTTCACGGTCTGCTTGACCAAGGATACTATAGCGACGGAATTTATATTCCCGCCACCACCGATGGATACAAAAACGATATTCTCAAAATGAAAGAGCTTGGCTTTAATATGCTCCGCAAGCATATCAAAATCGAACCGCAACTGTTCTATTATTATTGCGACATTTACGGAATGATCGTGTGTCAGGATATGGTAAATAGCGGGAAATACAGCTTTGTGATTGACACAGCACTCCCCACTATTGGACTTAAACGTGGGATAAGTCACCGCGCAACTAAAAAGCGCAGAGAGATATTTGAGGTCACGGCAAGAAGAACGGCAGAGCTCTTATACAACCATCCCTCCGTTTGCTATTATACGATATTCAACGAGGGCTGGGGACAGTATGACGCGGACAGAATATATAGCGAGTTCAAAGCTCTTGACCCGTCACGCGTGTGGGATGCGACGTCGGGCTGGTTTTGTGAAAAGCAGAGCGACGTGCAGAGCGAGCATATATATTTCAAACCGATAAAAATAAAGCAGGAAAGCCCCGACAGACCAATAGTTTTGTCCGAGTTTGGCGGATATTCCTACAAAGTCGAGGGACATTCGTATAATCTCCATAACACGTACGGATACAAGTTCTTTACCGACGGCGACAAGTTCAGAGAGGCTATGACTCAGCTTTACGGGGAGCAGGTAATTTTAGCGATAGATCACGGACTCTGCGCTACGGTGCTTACGCAGGTTAGCGACGTTGAGGACGAGACTAACGGATTGTTCACCTACGACAGACAACTTCTCAAGGTTGACACAGAGCAGATGCAGAGCATCTCGCAAAAGATACACGGCGCGTTCAATAATAAATTCAACATCAATATTGACAACGTGTAAAAAATTGGCTATAATTTAGTTGTAATATATTTTTATTCAAAGGAGAGTAAAAAATCATGGGAAAGAATATTTACGCTGGCACAAAGACAGAGCAGAATCTCCGCGAGGCATTTGCGGGTGAATCTCAGGCAAGAAACAAATATACCTATTTTGCATCCGTTGCAAAGAAGGCGGGATACGAGCAGATAGCAGAGCTTTTCCTTAAGACCGCAGAGAACGAAAAAGAGCATGCAAAGCTTTGGTTCAAGGCGCTCGGCGGACTTGGAACAACGGCTGAAAACCTTGTTTCCGCGGCAGAGGGCGAAAACTTTGAGTGGACTGATATGTACGACAGAATGGCGCGCGAGGCTGACGAGGAAGGCTTCCACGACCTTGCAGAGCAGTTCCGCGGCGTTGCGGCTATTGAGAAGACTCACGAGGAAAGATATCGCGCGCTTCTCAACAATATTGAGACTAATACCGTATTTGAAAAGTGCGGTGTTCAGGTTTGGGAATGCCGTAACTGCGGACATCTTGTAGTAGGAACAAAGGCTCCCGAGCTTTGTCCCGTATGTAAGCATCCTCAGGCTTACTTTGAGGTAAGAAAAGAGAACTATTGATGTTCACAAAATAACCGCCTGCGAGTCTTCGCAGGCGGTTATTTTTTATATTCTTAAAAAAATTTTAAGGCTTGTTTTCGTCTGTATTTGACAAAAAACGAGCTGAAATTATTGACTTTTAGATTGTATTATGATAAAATTAAGAAGAATATTATAATATGGGATAGTATGTATTTTTAATAAATACGTGCTTTTGATCCCTCGGAGGAAAAAATATGAAAAAATACGTTATTCTTGCAGATCTTACGTGCGATCTTTCGGCGGAGTTGAGAGAATATTTCGGCGTTGCGGATTACATTGAGGGAAGCGTTCATTTCAGTGATGGACGCGATTTTCCCACCACCCTTGATTGGAGTAATATTTCCCGCGAGGAGTTTTATAAGTCGCTTTCGAACAAGAAAATGCAGATAAGCACCGCTCCCGCAAGCCCTGAAATGTATTACGAGAAATTCAAGAGCTACGCAGAGCAGGGAATGGATATTCTTAGCATGTCTATATCCTCAAAGATAAGCTCCACGTACGGAGTTGCAACACTTGCGGCAGACAGAGTAAGATCCGAGTATCCCGATTGCAGAATATACTGCTTTGACTCTTACAGAATGTCGGGCGCGTTTGGACTTCTTCTTTGCTACGCGCAACAGCTTCAGAACAACGGAAGTTCAATGGACGAGGTTATAGATTGGCTTGAAGCTAACAAGAACAAAGTGCATCAGATGGGACCCATTGACGACCTTATGTTTATCGCGCGCCGTGGCAGAATATCCACGGGCAAGGCGATTATGGGTACGTTTGCGGGTGTAAAGCCTATGGGTGACTGCAACGGCGACGGATACGTTTCGGTGCTTGGCAAGGTCAAGGGAATAAAAAAGGCGCTTGAGGTCACGATCGAATATATCAAGCGCACGGCGACAGAGCCCGAGAATCAGTACATAATCATTTCTCACAGTGACAGAGAAGCCTATGCAAATATGCTTAAGGGCATGATAGAGGAGCATATAAAACCCAAAAAGGTATTTGTCAGCGACGTTTTCAGTGGCTGCGGTACTAACGTGGGCCCCGGCATGATAGGCGCGTATTTCTTGGGTGACGTACTCTCCGAGGACGGCGAGCGTGAGAAGGCTAATATGACGGCGGCTATGGAGAGCGTCAAATAATTTTCAAGTCAACAAAAGGATTGGACTGATATAATGATAAAGACGATTACCGCGTCAAGCTACAAAAGTATGCTTGATTACGGCATAAAAAATCTTGAAAAGCACATAAAGAAGGTCAATGACCTGAACGTTTTCCCCGTCCCCGACGGAGATACGGGTACCAATATGGTCATGACTATGAAAAACGGATATGCGTCTATTCCTGAGGGTGCACAGACTCTTTCGGAGACTGCGCAGGGCTTTGCGAATGGCGTTGTGTTCGGCGCGCGCGGAAATTCGGGTGTAATAGTTTCGCAGTTTTTTAACGGCATATCCAAGTGCTTTAAGGAGCATACGGAGGCGGATATAAAGCTGCTTTCAAAGGCTCTCGATATGGGAGTGGAATATGCTCACAAGGCGGTTTCAAAGCCTGTTGAGGGAACAATACTGACGGTAATGCGCGAATCATCGGAAAAGGTGAGGAGCAGTGTTGACGCCTTTGAAAACATAAATCAAGCGGTGGACACTCTTTTAAGGACCGCTAAAATATCCTTGGATAACACTCCGAATTTATTGCCTGTGCTTGAGAAGGCAGGCGTTGTTGACAGTGGCGGAGCGGGACTTGTGTATTTCTTTGAGGGCGTGAAAAAATATCTTGACGGTGAGCAGATAGATGTCTCGTCGTCCGAGACGGTTGAAAGCGTACAGAGTATAGATTATACCGCGTTCAATAGACACAGCTCGTTTGAGCTTGGATATTGCACCGAGGCACTTATACAGCTGACGGACGGCAAGGATAATTTTGATTACACTGAGTTTGTGTCACGTCTTGAAGGATTTGGCGACTCAATAGTCACATCGTTTGACGTTGATAAGGTAAAGGTACATATACATACAAGGACCCCCGAGCAGATACTTGCATACTGTCACAGCTTTGGCGAGTTTTTGACCTTGAAGATTGAGAACATGTCCGTTCAGCATACGCAGAGAACAAAAAAATATCTTTGCGGTGAGATAAACGAGAATTGCAGCTTTGCGTGTGTGGCGGTAGCGCCCGACCCGATAGTGCAGGGAATGTTCGTTGAAATGGGAGTTGACTGTTGCATTCTGAGCGCAGAAAGCCCCTCGTCCAGCGAGTTTATAGAGGCATTCAAGCACACGGGAGCAAAGGAAATACTCGTATTTCCCAATACCTCAAACTCCATTCTTAGCGCAATGCAGGCGGCAAGTCTGTATAAGGGTGCGAAGGTGACGGTGCTTAACTGCCGCTCAGTTGCGGAGTGCTATGCGTCTCTTGCCATTGTGGACTTTGATTCTGAGGACACACGCGAAATAGTTGAGAGCGTAAACGAAACGGTAAGAAATATTTACGTGGTTTCGGTAGTAAAGGCTTCAAAGAACGTAACCTATGGAAATCAATCCATAGTGAAAAATGAATTCTTTGCTCTTGCGGACAAGGATATACTCGTCACGGGAAACGGACTTGAGAGTGTTGCTGTACAGACAGTGCTTCAAGTGACAAAGAGCCGCGATTGCGGTGTGCTTACGGTATTCTGCGGAAAGAATGTCTCAAAGCAGCAGCTTGACGGCTTTGTTGAGGCTGTAAATTCTCTTGGACTTTGCATTGAGATATATATCGTTCCCACTGAGGACAGAATACACGACCTTACGTTATCTTTTGAATAATTATCAATAGAGAGGAAAAAACAATGGAGAAAATCAGAAGCAGAAAAAAGCTGTTTTTATACGGCTGCTCGGGCATGGGCGTAAACATGCTCAATCTTATCGTAGGCTCTTATTTGTGCAGCGCGCTGCTTACGGGTGGCTTTGACGAGCATATTGAGTCCTGGACTTATCTCAACCGAGATCTCGTCGTTGCGGGACTTTGGGCTACACTTGTCTTCGCGACTAAGGTTATTGACGGAATTATTGATATTCCGCTTGCATCTTTTACGGATAACCTCAAGACACGTTGGGGACGTCGCCGTCCTTCGATACTCATAGGATTTATTCCTATGATAATATCATATCTTTTGTTCCTTGTTCCTCTTACACCCGGCGAGAGTGTTGCAAACACTATATGGTTCGGCGTGCTTTTGGGAATATTCTATTGCTTCTATACGTTGACTATGCTCACATTCTACGCAACCTTCTCCGAGGTGTGCGAGACCGAGCAGGATACGGTATTTTTGTCAAATGCGAAGTCGGTTTGTGACGTTGTTTACTTCATTCTCGGCTTTGCGCTCGTACCCGTGTTCGTAAGTATGGGTGTCAATATCCGCTACGTTGCGCTTATGTTCTTGCCCTTGTCTCTCCTTATGCTTATACCTATGTTTATGCTCAAGGAAAAGTCCACGAAAGAGGGCATCGAGGGTGTTGAGGTTCAGAAGAGTGACGCGCTCTCACTTGGCAAGGCTATCAAATACTCCTTGAAAAACAAGGATTTCATATACTGGATGTGCACAGCGGCTGTCATGAATTTCGGACTTCAGCTCTTCCTTGGCGGAATAAACGAGCTGTTCTCCTCAACGGGACTTAATATGACGGTAGTTATGGCGTCGTCCTTCGTTCCCGTACCGTTTACACTTATTCTGTATAACAAAATAGTTAAAAAATTCGGTCTTGGATTTGCTTATAAGTATATTTTGAGCATATTCTCGGTTGGTATGATAGTTATGTTTGTCTGCACTCAGATATACACGCTTATCTCCCCCACCGCACTTACCGCTATAGCTATATGCGGAGGAATTTTTGTGTCCTTTGCTATTGGTGCATTCTTCTCGGTCACGTATACCGTTCCCACTCACCTTGCGGCGAAGGAAAAAGAGGAGAAGGGTATAAGCGTTGCTCCTATGTACTTTGCGGTTCAGGGTCTGTTTGAGGGCGTTTCCGCGGGAATAGCTACGGGATTTGTGCTTGTAGCCCTCAAGGATAATAAGATAATTCATATTTTGCCCCTTATAGTTATGGGCGCATGCATGGTTGCATTTGGCATGTCCTTCTTCTTCAAAAAGAAGATATCCCATATGGGTAAGGATGAGATTGCACTTACCGCAACAGAGGGAGCGCCTGCGCTTGAGTGTGTAGCGGAGACTGTTATCGAGAAGAAAACCTGCACGGGCGTTTCGGTTGACGAGATAAAGACAAAAGTAAGAGAGATAATTTCTCAGAACCTCAATCTGCCCGCAGAAAGCATTACTGATGACGGACATTTGCTCAACGATTTCGGTGGCTCAAGTCTTGACTACTACGAGATAGTGGTGCAGATTGAAGAGGCGTTTGGCATAACGCTTGAATTTGAGACCGAGAACTTCTCTTATACGCTCAACGAGTTGGCAGATATAATAGCGAGCAAGCTTGAAAAATGATTTACGATATTATACGGTGGTACGGTATAATCACTGCCTATCCTCTTCAGTTGCTTTTCTTCAAGAGAAAGACCTATTATGAGGATAAGGATGATTATAAGCGTCATAAAAAGCAGGGAGCACTTGTTATCTGCAATCACTTCAACGTGTTTGACTATATGATGGCTATGTTTTTTGTGCTTCCAAGAAAGCTTCACATAATTGCGAGCGAGTATTCATTCAGAAATAAGCTTATCGCTTTTGGAATGAGGTTTTACGGCGGCATAGAAACGAATCGATTGTCAAAAAGTCTGAAATTTATGGATGAGAGCATTGCCTTAATAAAAAAGGGCAAGCTCGTCGAGATATTTCCCGAGGGACATAATACTCCCGACGGAAAAATACACGAGTTCAAGCCCTCGTATATTTTGATAGCTTTGCGCGCTGATTCGGTGATAATCCCGATAGTCACGGACGGAAATTACGGCTTTTTCAGACGTACGCATATACTCGTAGGTAAGGCGATATATCTGTCAGAATATGGTATAGACGTGCATTCCTCAAAGAGCGAGATTCTTGAGGCAAATGATAAAATACGAGAAAGAATGCTCTCGCTCAAGGAGCAGCTCGATAAGCTCAGCTCGAAAGGATAAAAGAATGTTATCAAATATTTTATATAGCAGAATTGCCGCGTGGACGGTGCCGCAGATTGTAATTGTCGGCGTGCTTGGAGCTACGCTTGTGACAGCGTTTTTTATACTGCTATCAATGGTAGTAGCGTCCTATTGCATATATCGGGCTACCCTGTGCCGAACCAAAAAGGAAAAATGGGGAAGGCTTGAGGAGGCGATAGAGCCATCGCAGAGAGATATGTATGCGGAGGGACTCGCGTGGGGCGCAAAAAACAAGGAGTATATGCACCCCGTTCATATACAGAACAACGGTCTTAATCTGTACGGCGAATATTACGACTTTGGTTGTGACAGATGCGTAATGATACTCTCGGGCAGAACTGAGAGTCTGCGCTACGGATACTATTTCGCTATACCGTATAGCGAGGTAGGCTTTAACGTGCTTGTGGTTGACCCCCGCGCGCACGGAGAAAGCGACGGAAAATTTAATACCGTTGGTTTTGAGGAAAGTACTGACGATATTGCGTGGGTAAAGTTTTTGCAGGATGAGTATAATATGAATACAGTTATCTTCCACGGTATCTGTATCGGCGCGGCGGGCGGAATGTACGCTATCACGTCGGAGAACTGCCCCGACAACGTAAAGGGAATAGTCACCGAGGGAATGTTCGCAAACTTCGGCGTATCTATGAAAAATCATCTTATAGAGCGCAACAAGCCCGTAAATCCCGTGTATCCCATGATAAATTTCTGGATGAAGCATTATACGGGACATACTATGGATATCGGTCCTATAAACTGCATACATAAGCTTGACAAGCCGCTTCTGATGATACACAGTAAAGAGGATAAATATTCAATACCCGAAAATGCGCAAAAGCTTTTTGACACCTGTCCGTCAAAGAACAAGAGAATTTCATGGCATGAGCGCGGAGATCATTCGATGCTCAGACCTACGGATACAGAGCTTTACGACAGTGCGATAAAGAGCTTTATTGCAGATAATTTTGATAATTAAAGGAGAAAAGATATGTTTTGTAGAAAATGCGGAGCGGAGATTCCCGACGATTCTATCTTTTGTATTCGTTGTGGAGAGCAGCTTGAATATCAATCAACTGCTGAAGAGCCCGATAATACCATGAGCTTTGAAAATACAATTTCTGAGGATCAGGATTGTGCATTGACCCTTGACGAGCAGAATAAAATGGCAAATGATGTTCTCAAATGGGGAATTCTTGGGGCGGCGTTTGCTGAGAATGTTATTTTCTTGGGAATACCTTTTTCTGCTAAGGCAAAGAAACTTGCGGCGGAATATGAGTTTTGCAAGTGCAAAAAGGATACCAGAGTGACTGTCGGCAAAATACTTGGAAAGGTCGGCTTTATAGTTTCGCTTGTAGGCACTATTGTTCTGGCTGCTTATCTGTCAATTTATTTTTCCATTTATTTTGGGATGTTTGCTTTGATATTAGGAGGCTCGCTTTAATAATAAAAGGAGAGAGGAAATCCTCTCTCCTTTATTTTTTACAGTAATCTTATTCCTGCCTTCTGGCAAGCCTCGACGGTCTTATCGTCCCAGATGCTTGACTGTACCTCTCCTATGTGAGCGCAGCCCATCATAAGCATACAGAGTCTTGACTGACCGATACCTCCGCCGATAGTCAGGGGAAGCTCGCCGTCAAGCAGCATCTTGTGGAATGGAAGGCTTCTGCGGTCGTCACAGTGAGATATAGTAAGCTGTCTGTCGAGTGATTCCTCGTCAACTCGGATTCCCATTGAGGAAATTTCAAACGCGTGGCCGAGCAGCTCGTTGTAGAACATTATATCCCCGTTAAGCTCCCAATCGTCGTAGTCGGGTGCGCGTCCGTCGTGGCGGTTACCCGATTTTAACGTCTTACCGATCTGCATAATAAATGCGGTCTTGTGCTCCTTGAGATACGCGTCCTCACGCTCCTTTGCTGTGAGGGTTGGATACATATCCTCAAGCTCCTGCGTGGTCACAAAGGAAACCTCACGGCACAGATCCGTGCGAAGCTGGGGAAAATGCACGTGGAGACGGTCGTTTGTGTCACAGATAGCCTTGACTATCGCCGAAACTATAAGCTTTAAGTAATCAATATTTCTGTTCTCACGCGTTATGACCTTTTCCCAGTCCCACTGGTCAACGTATATTGAGTGTATGTTATCAAGCTCCTCGTCGCGACGGATAGCGTTCATATCCGTGTACAGTCCTCGACCTACGGTAAAATGGTATCTCTTGAGCGCGAGGCGCTTCCATTTTGCGAGCGAGTGGACTACCTGTGCCTCTGCATTATTTATAGCGGGTACGTTAAAGGAAACGGGGCGCTCGTAGCCGTTGAGGTTATCGTTAAGACCCGACGCCTCGGTGACGAAAAGCGGTGCGGATACTCTTTTGAGGTTTAATGCGGACGCAAATTCGTCCTGAAAGGTTTCTTTGATATAGGCTATGGCTCTTTGCGTGTCGTATTCGTCCAGCATTGGGGTATAGCCCTCGGGAATATAGACTTTGTTCATAAGAACACCTCCCAATAAAATAGATACTCCTATTATATAACAAACTAAAGCAAAGCGCAAGGGATTTTAATAAATTTCTTGGCTTTTGAGGGATTTCTCACAATAGCGTCGATATTTTCTTGGGTAATGTAATTGTCAAGCAAAAAACCTTGTAAGATTTTGAAAAAAATTTCCAAAAGCTATTGACAAAAGGGGAGCTTTGGTATATAATTCATAACGGTTAGTTAAGGCTAACTCATTCGAAATAGCCAAAATAACTGCGGAGGCATATATGAGAACATTAAAAGACGTAAAGATTGGCGAGAGTGCCAAGGTTGTTAAGCTTCACGGCGAGGGTGCTATCAAGAGAAGAATAATGGATATGGGAATTACAAAGGGAGTAGAGATAAAAGTTCGCAAGGTTGCGCCTCTCGGTGATCCCCTTGTGCTTACCGTGCGCGGATACGAGCTTTCGCTCAGAAAGTCTGACGCGGAGACCATAGAGGTAGAATAATAAAAATAGCCGAAAAACGGTTATTTTTTTAGATACAAGGTTAGTCATAACTAATTGATTTTTTACAGCTTGCCGCATAGCGGCACGGAGGATAAATGGACATAAGAATAGCACTTGCAGGCAATCCAAACTGCGGCAAAACAACGCTTTTTAACGCTTTGACGGGATCAAGTCAGTTTGTAGGAAACTGGCCCGGAGTGACCGTAGAGAAAAAAGAGGGAAAGCTCAAGGACAGAGACGGTGTAATAATAACTGACCTGCCCGGAATATACTCGCTCTCTCCCTATACTCTTGAGGAGGTGGTTGCGAGAAACTATCTCGTGGGCGAGAGACCTGACGCGATACTCAACCTTGTTGACGGTACTAATATTGAGCGAAATCTGTACCTCACCACACAGCTGACAGAGCTTGGCATACCTGTCGTGGTTGCAATAAATATGATGGACGTTGTGCGCAAAAGAGGGGATAGCATAGATATAAACGAGCTTTCAAAAAGGCTCGGATGCCCCATAATCGAGATATCCGCGCTTAAGGAAGACAATATATTTGAGGCAGTCGAGCTTGCCATCGAAGCGGTGGGTAATCTGGAAATACGCCCTATGCACAACTTCTCAGGTACCGTCGAGCACGCCTTGGCGCACATTGAGGAGGCAGTTATTCACGAAATGGCGGCGGACAGACAGAGATGGTATGCTGTCAAGATATTTGAGCGAGATGCAAGAGTACTTGAGGAGCTGAATATTCCCAAAGAGACTATGGCGCACATCGAAAATGACATTCAGTCCGCGGAGGCAGAGCTTGACGACGACTCCGAGAGCATTATTGCAAACGAGCGATACGTCTATATAGCAAACGTACTCAGATATTGTTATAAGAAAAAGAATGCAAATAAGCTTACGGCTACCGAGAAGATAGACAGAATAGTCACAAACAGATTTTTGGCTCTGCCTATTTTTGCGGTAGTGATGTTCTTGGTTTATTACATATCCGTTTCAACTGTGGGCGCTTGGACTACCGATTGGGCAAACGACGGACTGTTCGGTGACGGATGGTACTTCCTCGGCATTGGCAGAGGTCAGTACGAGCAGGCAGTTGACGATTATGCTGAAACCATCTGGAATGACAAGGTGCTTGTTGAAATTGTGAGCGGAGCTATGTCTGCACAAATAACAGGCGCTGACGAGATACATGGCGCGATAGCAGATAAGGACTTCGGCGCGCTTGAGGAGGCGTATGGCATATACGGTGAAAAGCTTGACGCAGAAGGATTTTCGATTTCCGAGCAGATGGACGCGTACATAGAAGGCGCGCCAGCCCCTGAGGACTATCGCGCGTGGATTCCAGGTCTTGGCGTGCTTGCGGAGCGCGGACTTGAGTCGGCAAACGCTCCCGAGTGGCTTCGCAGTCTGCTTGTCGACGGAATTATCGGCGGCGTTGGAGCGGTGCTTGGATTTTTGCCTCAGATGATAGTGCTGTTTATTATACTTGCATTCCTTGAGGCATGCGGATATATGTCGAGAATCGCGTTTGTGCTTGACCGTATTTTCAGAAAGTTCGGTCTTTCGGGCAAGTCGTTTATACCTCTGCTCGTTGGTACGGGATGCGGAGTGCCCGGAATTATGGCGAGCCGCACTATTGAAAACGAGCGCGACAGAAAAATGACTATAATCACGACCACGTTTATTCCTTGCGGAGCAAAGCTTCCCATTATTGCTCTTGTTGCCGGTGCGCTCTTTGATGACGCTTGGTGGGTTGCTCCCTCGGCGTATTTTATAGGTATCGCGGCTGTCATTGTGTCGGGTATCATTCTTAAGAAAACAAGGCTCTTTGAGGGCGAGGTCTCTCCCTTCGTTATGGAGCTTCCCGAATATCATATGCCTACGGCGAAAAACCTTTTCCATAGCGTTTGGGAAAGATCCAGCTCATTCGTTAAAAAGGCGGGAACGGTTATTCTTCTTTCAGCGATCATCATCTGGGGAGGATCTCATTTCGGGGTTGTGGACGGAAGATTTATATTCTCTGTTGATATGGAGCTTTCAAACTCCGTGCTTGGAATAATAGGAAACGCTCTCAAATGGTTGTTCACACCTCTTGGATTCGGAAATATCAAGGCAACGGTCGCTACGTTTATGGGACTTGTTGCAAAAGAAGAGGTCGTTGCGGTGTTTGGCGTGCTTGACTTTGACGGCATGGGCAGACTTGCGGCATTCTCCTTCCTTATTTTCAACCTCCTTTGCGCTCCTTGCTTTGCGGCTATGGGTGCGATAAGACGCGAGATGAACTCTGCAAAATGGACGTTGTTTGCAATAGGATATCAGTGCGTATTTGCATATATCGTGTCGCTTTGCATGTTCCAGCTTGGAACGTTCTTCACGGCTCTGTATTCGGGCGCGCCAATCCTTACGTGGAATATAATCGGCGCGTGTATTTCAGCGATACTTGTAGTATTTGCGGGATATATGCTTTTCAGAAAGCCCCGCAAGGTAGGAGGTAAAAGCTGATGTGGCCTGAGATACTCCCTACGATAATTATCTGTGCTCTGCTTGTGGGAGCGGTTGCTCTTGCAATAGTATCTATTATCAAGGATAAGAAAAAGGGCAAGGGCTGCGGTTGCGGCTGCTCGAGCTGCTCTATGAGCGGCGCGTGCCACGCGGCAAAAAATAATGCGGAAAATAAAAATCCCCCTGATGCAAAATCGGAGGATACAGATAATTGAATTTAAGAAGGCGGTGCTTTGCACCGCCTTCTATCTTTAGCCCTTCACAAACTCGTCGTATATAGCGTTTATAGCTTTTTCGAAGTCGTGCTCGTCTATACCGATGATAATGTTAAGCTCACAGGAGCCCTGGTCTATCATACGGATGTTGATGTCCGCGCCAGAGATCGCATTGAACAGACGAGCCGCAGTACCCTTTGCCTTTACCATTCCGCGTCCAACGACTGCAATAAGAGCAACACCGTCCTCGACTGTGATGCTGTCGGGAGAGGTGCGCCTCTGAACTGCCGCAAGGACTTTTTCACGGTTCTGGTCAAGCGACGCAGTGGGAAGCACAACGCTCATCGTGTCTATTCCCGAGGGGAGATGCTCAAAGGAAAGTCCGAAATCCTCAAAGGATTCAAGTATCTTTCGACCGAAGCCTATCTCGGCGTTCATCATATCCTTCTCGACTGTGACGACAGAGAAGCCCTTTTTGCCCGCGATACCCGTGATGATATGCTCGGAGTCGTAGTTGCTCGCCTGCGAAACGATCATTGTTCCCGCATCCTCGGGGCGATTGGTGTTTCGAATGTTTATCGGAATCCCCGCGTTTCTTACAGGGAATATAGCGTCCTCGTGGAGCACTGTCGCGCCCATGTACGAAAGCTCGCGAAGCTCGCGGTAGGTGATAGTCTCAATAGCG
>JAZRCL010000090.1:0-25293 GCA_045659745.1 Eubacteriales bacterium | reverse complement strand
CGTAATATTTAACGAGTATAATAAGGTGAGGGCAACCTCACCTTATTGTTTTTGAGAGGGATTATTTTGAAAGTTGAGTTAAAACAAAAGATAAAGCGAGCAATCAAGAAAATACTGTATTTTCTGCTTAACCCAAAGCTGCTGTTGTGTCTTGGAATAGCGTGGATAATAACTAACGGGTGGTCTTATATTATGCTGGGCGTCGGAACGTTTCTTGAGATACCGTGGATGATAGCGGTTTCGGGTGCATATTTGACGGTTTTGTGGCTGCCCATATCTCCCGAGAAAATTTTGACGGTGGCTATAGCTATAGGGCTTTTGCGCATTTTGTTTCCCAAGGACGAACAAACACTTGGCGTGCTCAAGCAAATGCACGAGGACATAAAAAATGCCGTCAAGGCAAAAAAACAAAAAAGAGCGCAAAACCGCGAAGAACGTGATAAGGAAGAATAAAAAAAGAGAGGCGTTTGCCTCTCTTTTTTTATTCTTTATGATGCTCCTCCGTGATTTCGAGGTGCAGTCGCTCGGACGTAAAGCCGCGCCCGCGGACCTCGTTTATCTGGGTTATGGTTATAAATGCCTCGGGGTCTATTGAATGTATGAGCTCTGTTGCGTTATAAAGCTTGCGCTGGGGGACGACGCATATAATTCCGTCCTGATCGCCTCGCAAAAGTCCCGTTTCGATTTTCACCATCGTGACTCCCGCCTCGAGATTTTTCAGAAGCGCGAGACGCACCTTCTGGAACTTTTTGGTGACTATAAACAGCTGTATCTGTGATTTTCCAAGGATCATTACCTTATCAAGCAAGACGGACTGAAGAACGATAAGAACTATTCCGAAAAGCAGGTCCTCGGGCTTGCTTCCCAGAGCCATCTGCGCTCCAAGGACTACTATGTCACACACGTAAACAAGCACTGCCACGGGAAGATGAGTCCACTTGTTAAGTATCAGCGAAAACACGTCAAGTCCACCTGTAGACGAGCCGACGCGCATTACCATACCGATAGAAATACCAAGAATTGCTCCGCCAAGAATTACAGAAAGCAGCTTGTCGTCGGTGATATGCTCTATGTTGGGAATTCTTTGCATTAGTCCAAGCAAAATAGGGTAGAGGATGGAGCTTACGACGGTTGTCACAAAGAATTTTTTTCCCAGAATAAACAATCCCGCTATAAGAAGTCCAATGTTCAAGATAAGAACGATTGTTGACGTTTCAAGGGGGATAAGTTTGCTGAGCAGAATTCCTATACCCGTAGTGCCGCCCATAAGAATATTTTTAGGTATAATAAACGCCGCAACGCCAAAGGCAAGTATTGTGTTTCCAACCAGCAAAAACAAGCCTGTTTGCAGAAGCTTGAGTATTTTTTTGGAGCTAGGCTTCATAGAGATACCTCCGTTTTTTGATGATTACCGTTCAAATATATTATACTTAAAACGGAAGGGAAAGTCAATGTGTCGAAAAAAGTTTTTGCGAATTATTTTTCAAGCAGAGGATTGAAAAACTCCTCAAGCGCGTCGGTGTACTGCTTCATATTGACAGGATAGCAGAGGGCGTGTCCCGCGCCCTCGACGGTGACCAGCTTTTTGTATTCCGAGACGCAAGTATTGTAATTATCTACGCTCATCTGATATGGGACGAACTTGTCGTAGTCTCCGTGAATGAATATCACGGGTAGCTTGCAGGACTTCATCGCCTCAACAGGAGACGCTTTGCGGGAGTCAAATCTGCCGAATAACAAACCGCCCAAATGAACGAAAGGATAGAGCAGGTTGGCAGGTAGGTTCATGTCCTCTTTCATGACTTTTTTTATGATTTCTTCACACGAGGTATATCCGCAGTCCGCGAGAACGCCAATGACGTTTTTCGGCAGCTCCATAGCCGAGGCAATCATAACGGTAGCCGCGCCCATAGATATTCCCGTGAGAATGATTTTTGCATCCTTATCAATGTTATTTATTGCAAAATCCACCCAAGCGGCGCAGTCGCGGCTTTCATTTACTCCAAAGGAGATGATATTTCCGTCACTTCTGCCTGCGCCGCGGTGATCAACTACAAGCGCATTGTGACCGAGATCGTAGCAACGCGCTATTCCCCCGCTGAGATCACGGTAGGAGTCGCCTCTGTATCCGTGAAAAAGTATTTCAAGCGGCGCGCCCTGAAAGTGCTCGTAGTATTTTCCTCGCAGAATAAGTCCGTCAAACGAGCGGATCTCAACGTCTTTGTGGGGAGTTGTTTTTGAACCATCCATCCACTTTATTATCTGCTCGCGATAAAGCTGATACATTTTCCCCTCGGGGAGAGGATATTCCTCGGTTTTGTTTTCTCTTTTTCTCTTGGGAGAGTAGAAAACTATATAAAAGCATACGTAGGCGGTGACAAGAGCCGATATAATCAGCACGCCTAAGACTATCAACGAAATGAGCAACGGTAATGGCATAATACAACCTCTTTTACTTTCATTTAAGTTTATTTTATCACGATTTTTGTATTTTGGCAACAGATTTTTCGCTTAAATTATTCGCCATGCGGGCGTTTGGTAGTTTACTTGCTCCCAAATACAGGAAAAAATTTTTGTTGACAAATCGACAAAAATCGACTATAATGTACTTATACAACTAAAGTTGATTATTTCTGCATAAGTATGTAAAAAAAGGAGGCACACATGGATCTGAGAATGGTAAAGACCCGTCGGCAGATAAAATCCGCGTTCTTGAAGCTTCGCGAGAAGCTTATGCCCGAGGACATAAAGGTTAAGGATATTTGCGACGAAGCGATGATAAACAAGACCACGTTTTACAATCATTATACGGATTCCATAGCATTGTCAAACGAGATCGATAACGGAGTTATTGACAGCATTATTGCAAACTTTTCGGAATGGAACAAGATTTTTGACGACCCGAGAATGTACGCGAAAAATCTGCTTTTGGCTCTCGAGAAAAACTCAGATGAGATTAAAACTGTATTCCGTGGAAAGCAGGGAGTTCTTTGCGAAAAGCTTGAGGAGAGACTCTGCCGCATGTGTCAGGGTATGGCTAAGAGCAGCCACGACCTGATGCTTATGTCCTTTGCCATAGGAGGATTTGTCAGGGTAGGCAACGACTATCTGTTTTCGGGAAGAAAATACAATCTTGACGAACTATCCGAATATAGCGCGAAAATGCTTGAGGCACTTATTCGCCAGAAAAATATGTTCTCGCAGGATATGATCTGAGACAAAACACGGAGGTTTTATGCAAACAAAACAGCTTGACGGAATTACGTTCAGACGTATTCTTTGCGGCGGTGCAGACGGAATACGTTCAAACATTCAAATAATAAACGATCTTAATGTTTTCCCCGTGCCTGATGGCGATACGGGAACTAATATGAGCAGAACCATAGAGAGTGGAATTGCGAAAATTTCCGACCGCGAGGACGTAAGTCTTGGCGATGTGGCGAGTGAATTCTCGCGCGGCTCACTTTTTGGCGCGAGAGGCAATTCGGGTGTTATTCTTTCGCAGTTCTTTGCCGGAATGTGCGACTCGCTCGCGGGAAAGGAGACTGCCACTGCGACAGAACTTGCCGAGGCGTATATCGCGGGAGTGCGACGTTCGTATGCGGCGGTTGCAAACCCCGTTGAGGGCACGATACTTACCGTGTTCAGAGAGAGCGCGGAGTATGCAAAGCAGCACCTTGACGAGAATAGCACCATAGAGGAATTTTTCTGCCTCAATATAGAGGAAGCAGAGCGCTCGCTTCAGAGAACAAAGGAAATACTTCCCGTGCTTACTGAGGCGGACGTCGTAGATAGCGGCGGAGCGGGATACGTATGTATAGCAAAGGGAATGTACGAGTCCCTGAGCAGCGGAACAGAGGTGAGCTTTGTTGTGCCCGAAAGCAGCAAGGAAGCAATAGCGGATGTAAACTACGACCTGTTCACGTCGGAGTCTGCGCTCACGTATGGATACTGTACGGAATGTCTTGTAAGACTTCAGCGCGCAAAGGTAGATATTGCGTCGTTTGACGAAAAGAAGCTTGCCGCAGAGCTTGAGGCTATTGGCTGTGACTCTATTGTTGCCCTGAAGGATACGGATATACTCAAAATTCATGCGCACACCAAAACCCCAAGCGATATTCTTATTCTTTGCCAGAAATACGGCGAGTTTTTGAATATAAAGATAGAAAATATGAGCCTTCAGCACTCCGAGAGAGTTGCAAAGCAGGAAAAGAAGGCTAAAAAGCCGCACAAACTCTACGGGGTTGTCACGGTTGCCACGGGCGAGGGCTTGACGGCACTCTTTGAATCTCTCGGAGCGGACGTGGTTATAAACGGAGGACAGACGGGAAATCCGTCCACGCAAGACTTCTTGTCGGCATTTGAGTCGCTTGACGTGGACCACGTTCTCGTACTTCCCAACAATAGCAACATCGTCTTGACGGCGCGTCAGGCGGCAGAGCTGTGGGGCGGGGCAAACGTGCACGTCATTCCCACAAAGACTATCCCCGAAGGCTACTCAGCGCTGTCTGTGTTCAATCCCACGATTACAGATATTGACGAGCAGATAGCTGACCTTACGTCTACAAAGGAAGCGGTGGTATCGGGAGAGGTAACGGTCGCGATACGCGATACCGTGATTGGTGGAGTAGATGTAAAAGAGGGCGAATATATAGGAATTCTTGACGGCGATATAGTGACGTCAACGCCAGACGCGCTTGACGCGCTCTGTCAGATGATAGAGCAGATAGACGACCTTGAGGACAGGGAGCTTATAACTCTGTTTGTTGGCGCGGGAGTTAATGACGACGAGCGCGTAAGAGTGACTGAGGCGCTTGAGGAGAGATTTGACGAGCAAGAGATACAGGTATATATCAGCGGTCAGGAGATATACGATTATCTTGTCGCGGTAGAATAAGGAGATATTATGGTACAGTATAAAATAGCGATAGACTTAATGGGCGGCGACAACGGTCCCGAGATACTTATTGAGGGAGCGGTAAAGGCGCTTTGTGAGAACAGCGACCTTGGAGTTGTGCTTGTCGGTGACGAGAACATAATTAAATCAAAGCTCTCCGAGCTTGAATATGATGCCGAGCGTGTTGAGATAATACACGCCACAGACGTGATAACCAACTATGATGCACCCACGGCTGCCATATACGGAAAGCTTGACTCATCTCTTGTAAAGGGACTTCTGGCGCTTGCGGACAGAGATGACATAGTAGGTATGATAAACGGCGGAAACACGGGCGCGCTTTTGGCGGGCGCTCTCCGCTACGTTCCCGCCAAGGAGCTTAAAAGACCTGCGCTCGCGGCAATTCTGCCCGCGGAGAAGGGCGGCTTTACATGTCTTGTGGACACGGGCGCGAATATTGACTGCACTCCGTCCCAGCTTGTTGACTTCGCTCACATGGGCTCGGACTTTATGAAGACATATTACAGCATTGAAAACCCCACTGTTGGACTTCTCTCCAACGGAGCCGAGGAGACCAAGGGCAACAAGCTTGTTAAGGCAACTCACGCGCTTCTTAAAGAGGAGAGTGACCTCAACTTTATTGGAAACATTGAGGGCAACCGCGCGCTTTCGGGCGACTGTGACGTCCTCGTAGCCGAGGGCTTTGCAGGTAATCAGGTGTTTAAGAACTCCGAGGGAATAGCTCGAAGAATAATCACCGACATTGTAAAATACGCAAAGAAAACCGGCAATCCCGAGATAATGAAGCTTGTTCAGTACCTTATGGGTATTTACGACTTTAATTCTCTGGGCGGCGGCATAGTTCTTGGCGTTGGAAAGCTTATAGTCAAGGTGCGCGGCTCCGCAAACTCGGACACCATCTCCAACACAGTGGGTATGATGCTCAATATGATGAAAAACAAATCTTTGTTTGAAGGAAAGGATATAAGATAATGGCAGGCAAGA
This sequence comes from Eubacteriales bacterium, assembly GCA_045659745.1. Classification (GTDB taxonomy): domain Bacteria; phylum Bacillota; class Clostridia; order Oscillospirales; family CAG-272; genus SVTX01. The sequence goes on along the minus strand of JAZRCL010000090.1, from coordinate 19,391 downwards.
GAAAGGTTGTGTGTACGTCTACGGGATGCCTTGATTACGCTCCCGAGAGATATAAGAAGTATGACATTGATATTATACGCATTCACGTAAATTTTCAGGGTAAGGAATACCTTGAGGGATACGACCTCAACCCCGTAGAATTTTATAACGAGCTTGAGACTATGGAAGACCCCAAAAGCAATCTTCCCAGTACCGCTATGCCTACTCGAGAGTCTATTATGGCGATTTTTGACAAGGCTATTGAGGAGGGCTGTGAGGAGGTTATAGTTATAGCGCTCAGCGCGTATCTCGGCGGCACGTACAATCTAATACGACTTATCGGCGAGGAGTATGCGGGCAGACTTAACGTGCACGTTATCGACTCCAAAATAGCTTGCTTTGGTGAGGGCTTGCTTGCCATCAAGGCTGCGGAGATGATAGAGAAGGACATTCCCACCGAGACTATAATAAAAGAGATACATTGGATGATGGAGCGTCAGGAGTTTATTGGTGTTGTAGGCAAGCTTGATTATCTTATTTACAACGGCAGACTCAAGGGAGGAAAGGCTCTTATGGGTAAGATGCTCAGCATTTGTCCCATTTTACATTTTTCTCACGAGGGAGAAATATGCTCCATGCAGAGCGTAAGAACTCAAAAAAAGGCGCTCAACCAGACGTGCAGTATAGTCAAGGAGATAATTGGCGACCGCTCGACCGAGGATTATATTCTCTGGAAAATGTACACGGGTCCGTCGCTTATGGGCGAGCTTGCGGAGATAGAAGAAAAGCACGGACTTCAGACAAACCACGAGCCTATGGTAGTTTCTCCCGTCAGCGGTGCGCACACGGGTCCTTGGCTTGCGGGATATGGAATTGCGTTCCTCAGACGCGATGACGAGCCTCTTGAGTGAGCGGAGGAACAATGAGTAATATAAATATTATTGAGGTCAAGACGGGGAAGCAAAGACGTGAATTCGTAAATTTTCCTCTCAGACTTTACAAGGACTGCCCGTATTTCGTTCCGCCGCTCTACGGAGATGAAATGACTATTTTCACAGACAAAAACGCTTACGCGGATACCTGTGATTCAATATTTTATCTTGCAGAGAGGGACGGCAAGACGGTCGGACGTATTCAGGGCATTATACAAAAGCAGTTTAATCAGCTTCACAACGAAAAGAGACTCCGTTTTACTCGCTTTGATTCAATAGACGATGTTGAGGTTGCCAAAGCGCTTTTTGAAGCAGTGGAAAAATGGGGTGTTGATAATAGTCTTGACACGGTCTGCGGCCCGCTCGGATACAGCGATCTTGAAAGAGAAGGACTTCTTATCGAGGGCTTTGACAAGCTCTCCACCTTTGAGGAGCAGTATAATTACGACTATTACCCTGCGCTTATCGAGGCTTGCGGATATGCCAAGGAAATAGACTGGCTTGAATTTTGTCTTCGCGCGCCCAAGGAAAAGAATATAATGCTCGGCAGAGTTGCAGAACGTGCGCTGGAGCTTAGCAAGCTTCATATAGTGGACTCGGATAAGATGTCCAAAAAGGAGTACATTGACAGGTATAAGGACGGATTTTTCGAGTGCCTTGACAAGTGCTACAGCCACCTTTACGGAACCGTTCCGTTTACCGAGAGTATGAAAAATCAGCTTGTGGATCAGTTTATGCTTGTGATAAACAAGAAATATCTTATCATCATTTGCGATGAGAACGATAGAGTTGTGTCCTTTGCGCTCTGTATTCCCGGATTTGGAAAGTCTTTACAAAAGAGTGGGGGCAGACTTACACCTGCGGCGATAGTGAGACTTCTCAGAGCCGTCAAAAATCCCGACGTTGTGGACTTAGCACTTGTTGCGGTTCTGCCCGAGTATCAGTCGGCTGGAGTCAACGCGGTTATGCTCAACTGTATGACCGAAACTCTTGAGAGCGGGCAGATAGAATATTTTGAGACCAATCTCAATCTTGAGACTAACACGCAGGTCATGGCTCAATGGAAATATTTTGACGCGGAGCAGCACAAGCGCCGCCGATCATACGTAAAAAACATCGCTCCCAAGACGGAAGCGTAAAAAAAGGAGATTTATTATGCTTGAACAGCTTAAAACTATACTTGCAAGGGTAAACAGGGAAATAGATATGGACTCTGTGACAGAGGACACAAGACTCATTGAGGATCTCAGCCTCGACTCGCTCTCTATGATGCTTTTCGCTATGGAGATAGAGGTCGCGTTTGGATTTAGATTTACAGAGCCCGTGAAATTCGTCACCGTAGGAGACGTTTGCAGATTTCTTGAAGCCCGCGTTTGATAAAAACCTAAAAAAGAGCTTGAGCTTTTCAAGCTCTTTTTTGATTTTTCTGTAACCATTAATGGATTTTTGTCGACTATATAGTAGATTGATGCAGATTAAAGATATAAAGCGAAAAGCATTATGGGATTTGTAGAAAAATTCAGCAAGCTGACGCTTGCGGGAGTTTATCGTTGCTGTGTTTGGGAAAATATGTATTTCTATTGGTCAAACATTATAGAAAATAGCGTAATTTGTTTAGTTTTGCAGACAACTTGGAGAGGATATTCTCTATAAAACACAAAACTGGGGCAAGTGAATTGTAAATTTTGCACAACTGAAATCTGCGTTGTTGGGCGTTTTCCACAAATTGGACAATGGCAAACGGGTTGACATTTCTGTCGAAGTGTGATATAATGACGCGGACAATGGGTGTTTGTGGCTTATAGGCCCAATGCGCACGCGTATGTGCGCTCGCATGCGAGGCTCACAGTGTCATAGGGCTCTTCATTTAATGTTATCAATGCTATGCGGTATCATATGCGAGGATACGCAAAGCTTTCAAGGGAGATTTTATGTATCAAGCGATAGTTTTTGTGTGCGGTGCTCTTATTGCCGCGCTTGTACTGCTGCTATTCCGAAAAAATGAAAAAACGCGAAGAGGTGCACTCAAGATATTGACGCTTATTTTCTGCGCGGTTGGGTTTTTCCGCTTTTTCTTGTCGGATGCGATAATATTTGTTATAAACGGCGGATGGTATGAGGGGGTTCGTTATGAGCAAACCGACATTCTTCAGATAATACTGCGCTGGGGTTATTTTACTAACTATGCGGTGTTGCCCGTGGCGGTATTCTGCGGCGGACGCTTCTTCAAAAATATGGCGGGATATTTCTCGTTGCCGTTCACGGTGCTTACAACTGTGTTCTTTGACGACTTTATGAGATATTTTCTTGCCTCAGAGGGCAAGGGATACCATTTAACTCCTACCTTCAGATACGTATATTTCATTTTAGAGCTTGCTCTGGCATTTGCGATACCGATCATATTACATATAGGAGAAAAGCACGTATTCAATTTCAAGAGCGGCAAGGAGTGGGTAAGATATCTTTTGGGACTTCCCGCGGCGCTCTTGGTGATGATGCCCGCTTATGCTCCACAGGCGTTGTTTGGAACGGATATGAAAATTCCCGCGTGGTTCAGCTCGTACCACTTGATATGGATGGGTGTCTCCGCCTTGGCAATTATAGTGATATACTACATATTCCGTTTCCGTAGCTACGAGGAAAGATATATGGTATCTATGTTCTTTGTTCTCGTGCTGTTCTTCCATTACAATTCGCTTTATCTTATGGGTCTTACCCTTAACAGATTGCCCTTCGATCTCTGTAATCTGGCTACATATTTATATCTTGTTGCATTCGTGCTGAAGTCGAAGAAGCTGTTTCACTTCTGCTTTATCGCTAATACGCTTGGAACGCTGTTTGCTATTGCAGTTCCTAATTTTGGAGTAGGGCATTTTGGATTCTGGAACGTACATTTCCTCTACCAACACACGCTGGTACTTTTAATTCCTATTATGCTCATGGCACTCAGGATCTTCCCCAAATTATCAAAGAAGAGTATAGGATATTTCTTTGTTGGAATTACGATATATATAACATTCTGCTACTTAATCGGAGTTATTATAAACGGAGACCTGAACGGCACGGACCGTCCAAAAATAAACTGGTTCTATATGTTCAACTTCAAGCTTGCGTTTGAAGACTATTTCCCGTTCTTGAAGTTCGTGGAAAAATATTATTTCGTGCTGGGCGATGGAAAATATATTGTTTACCCGCTTGTGTACGTTGTCGTATACGTGGGATTCTCGGCGCTTTGTATGCTTTTCTTCCTGCTGGCCAAGATGTTTGGCAGATTTGAGAAGGATTGGCTTGAGATGCACGCGTCGGCAGTAGATATGTACGAAAAAATTACTAAGAAAAAATACAAATTTCCAAAACATTACATTGATTGATTAAAAGGAGAATCTCGCATGTTAGAGATCAAAAACCTTACAAAAAGTTACGGAAATTCTCCCGTCAATGCGGTAGAGGATCTGTCGTTTTCATTGAAGGCAGGAGAAATATACGGCTTTTTGGGCCCTAATGGAGCAGGCAAGAGCACGACTATAAAGTCATTAGTCGGAATATATCCGTTCCAGGAGGGGGATATACTCATCGACGGAGTTTCGGTAAAGACCAATCCGCTCGAGGCAAAAATGAATATTGGCTACGTTTCTGATAACCACGCGGTATTTGAGAGACTTACAGGTCAGGAATACGTCAATCATATAGCAAATCTGTATCAGGTTGATCCTAAGGACGCAAAGGAGCGCACCGACAGACTTCTTGACATATTCAAGCTCAGAGCGGCATTTAACAATCCTATAAAGAGCTACTCACACGGAATGAAGCAGAAGATCTCGGTTATCGCGGCGCTCGTGCACAACCCTAAGCTTTGGGTGCTTGACGAGCCGCTTACGGGACTTGACCCTCAGAGCTCTTACCAGCTCAAGCAGGTTATGAAGCAGCACGCGGCGGCAGGAAATACCGTTTTCTTCAGCACGCATATTCTGGACGTTGTTGAGAACCTTTGCGACCGATGCTGTATTATAAAGGGCGGAAAGCTCCAGGGAGTTTACGACTTGGCGGAGCTTAGAAGCCGCGGTGAATCCCTTGAGAAAATATTTATGGGCGTTATCGGCGAGATAGAAGAGGTGTGACAAATGAAAAAAATTTGGACGCTCCTCAAAATGCAGCTTGATAACAAGACAAATCTGCTCAAGACGGCGTCTCCGAAGACAATGATTCCCGCAGTGCTTAAGGTCATAGCATTGATTGCTGTGGCTACGTTTGCGGTGAGCTTTGGACTTTCCAGAGTATTTAACCTTGGATTCGCTATCAACGCAGAGCTTCTTGGACTCGTGCTTTTGGTGACGCAGCTGCTTTCATTGGTGTTTGCTGTGGGCAACGTTATAAATACGTTGTATCTTTGCAGAGACAACCAGATGCTTATCTGCTTGCCTGTGACCCCCAATCAGCTCTTTATTTCCAAGCTGCTCATGATATACATCAGAGAAGTTGCGGCAAATGCGATGATAATTCTCCCCATATTTATTACCTTGGGAACATTTTCAAGACCGGGGCTCAGCTTTTATCTGTCGTTGCCTATGCTGACACTTCTTTTGCCTGTTTTCCCTATAGTCGTGGCGGCGTTTTTGAGCCTTCCCATAATGTGGATAATCAGATTTCTTAAAAAGCACACGCTTCTGTCCATAGCAGTTATATTTGGACTTGTCTGCGCGTGCCTTTGGGGATATCTTTCCATTATCGGAAGCGTTGCGGGCGAATTCAACCTTGACAGACAGGTTGAGATGGTAAAAGAGGTAAACGCGCTTATAATTTCGGTCGGCGGAAAAATCCCGCTGTACTCGCACCTGGGACGCGCTATGCTCAGCTTTAATCTCTGGCATTGGTTCTTGATATTTGTGCTTGTGTGCTTTGTTGTTTCGGCGTGCGCGATCCTCTTCACAAGACGCCTGTTCTTTAAGGTCGCTATGTCCAACCTTGAGAACACTATAAAGGTCAAGACAAGAGTTAAGGAATTCAAAAAGAGAAGCCCCTTTGCAACTCTTTTCAGAAAAGAGATTTTCTGTGTATTCCGTTCCACATCCGAGATATTTGAGTATTTCCTGTTTACTATTCTGATGCCATTTATCGTATTTTCTTACGATAAGCTCCTTATGACGACTAACGTCAATACTGGCGGTGTTAAAATGATCGCAGGAGCGCACGTTATGGTGGTTGCAATACTTGCGATGCTCTCAAATATATCCTCTGCGTCGGCAATATCCAGAGACGGAGGAAACTTTCACACATCAAAGACTATTCCCGTAAACTTCTTTACTCAGATGATAGTAAAGTTCTCATTTAATGCGGTGTTTACAGTTGGCGCGATAGTTGTGACAGCAATAATTTCTTGCTTTATTTATCCTGTATGGCAGGTGGTTTTGGGAAGTATTGCGGTAGCTATGGCGGCGGTAGGACATATCGCTTACTGTATCGGCTGTGATATAAAGAATCCCACTATAAGCGCGCAGGGAGATGAGGAATCCTCGACTGTCAGCAAGAGTACCACGAAGTGCCTTGTGGTCGGTATCCTCTTGGGATTTGTTATGGGTATGATAGTAATGCTTATGTCGGGTGTTGAAAACGCGGTTCTTCCGTATCTCATAATAATCGGTCTGGCATTCTTGTTTATGCTCAACCGAATAGTTAATCTTATTTTGAGAATAAATCACAATTACGATAAAATAGAAATGTAAATTTCGTCTTTTAGCCTGTGGTGCGTAAAATTTTATTAAAGCCACCCCCGGCAAAGAAAGGTAAAATCATAATATGAAAAAAACGATATTGATAATCCTTGCGATTTTGCCAATAGTACTTTTGGTAGTCATATCTATTGCCGGACGTATATTATCGTTCTATCAGTATATCCCAGTTGAAAAGGTGGAGTTCGTGGACAGACTCAATAACGTCTATGATTCCGAGAAGGAGTTTACTGTAGAGCAGGGCAACACCAAGGAAACCATCATTAACATATATCCGCATCTTGCAACCAATCAGGACGTCACGTACAGCTCCGCTGACGAGTCCATCTGTACTGTTGACGAAAACGGAGTTATAACCGGAGTTCATTTTGGAGTCACAACCGTCACGGTAAAGACGAGAGACGGAGACAAAACCGCTACGTTGAACGTACGCGTTAAGGCAGACGTGCCGTTTGCGGTATATCTTTCCAAGAACCAGCTGTCAATGAAGGTGGGCGAGACGCACACACTTTCCTGCGAGGTCGACGCTCCCGTTGCGGTAAACAAAAACGTTAAGTATTCGTCTGACAATGCGAGTGTTGTGACGGTAGACGCAAACGGAAAGCTTGTTGCAAAGGCTGTCGGAACGGCGACCATCACAGTAACCACCGAGAAGGGCGCAAAGACGGATACCTGCGTGGTCACGGTAGTAGAAGGATCTCTGCCTATATACTTTGATTTTGAGGGACACCCCAATGTCAAGAAGAACGATTCGGGAATATACGTTTGCGCCGCAGGTGAAATTGATCTTAAGGGTGTTCTTAAGATTGAGGATGGAATAGACCCCGAGAGCGTAATTATCAAGATCACGGCGGGTGCAACGTCGGGATCGGGTGACAGTGTTGTCACCGTAGCCACTCTTGAGGACGGAGTACTTCGTCTTTACAGAGGTGGAATAGTTACCGTTAAGGTGTTTGCCGGAGATGAATCGGCACCCGATGCGGTTATCGAATACAAATTTGCACTACAATTAAGCTGATGTTTTGAGCTTTGCTCTTTACATAAATTAACATGAAATCAATTGAAAAAAGGAGATGTTTTATGAAAATGGCACTTAAAAGGATACTTGTCCTTACGTTAGCGCTTGCTATGCTGGCAGGATGCTTCGTGGCTTGTGATACAAACGGCAACGACAATCCGTCAGACAATGGAAACGGTGGCACGCCAACAGAAACACCCTCAAACGGTGGAGATACAACACCGACAGAGAAAGTTACTTACACACTCAACCTCAGCGCAGATAAGGCCGACGTTCTCCGTGGCGACACGGTGACTCTTACAGCGGTTCTTAAGGCAGAGGGACAGGAGGATCTTCCTTCCGAGGATACAGAATTTATTCTTGTTAACGGAGCAGAGTATGCATCAATATCTGACAATACTCTTACAGTGCTTAGCACAGCTCCCGATGGAGCAACCATCACGGTTCAGGCAAAGGAAGGCGCTTCCTATTCCAACACCGTAACGATTAAGGTCAGTGTACCTCTGAACGGAATTACCATTTCCGCGGCAACAAACAGACCTGTTGCGGGACAGAACGTTGTGATTACAAAGGTCACAGACCCCACGGATGCAACTCAGACTATTACATGGGAAATAGTTGAGGGCAGCGACATCGCCGTTATGGCGGGTGACGTCCTTATGGTCAGCGCAAACGCGCAGGTCGGAGACGTGATCAAGCTTCGCGCTGTATCCGGTGACGTTCAGAGTAATATGCTTGAATTTACCGTAAAGGCACTTACAGAGGACGTTAAGGTAAACAGCATCAGAATTACCACAGAATCTCTTAACTTGCTTGCAGGCCAGAGCGCGATCATCACAGTTACTGTTGATCCCGTAAACACTACGGAGGCCGTAACACTTGCTATAGTTGACGGTGCCGACTATGCACAGCTCGTAGGAAACGTACTTATTATAAGCAACACTGCAACCGCAGGTACAACCATCAAGGTTCAGGCAACGTCCACGGACGGTGTTAAGAGCAATGAGCTTGTATTTACAGTGAGAGATAACGAGGTTGCTATTGAATCCGTTGAAATATACGCTAACAATAATAAGCCTCTTCCCGGACAGAGTGTTGCTATCAGTAAGCATATTGAGCCCGCAAATGCTACACAGACTATCACTTGGGTGGTTGTTGGTAATGCGGTAATGGTAGGAGACGTTCTTGTAGTTTCCACTGAGGCAAAGGAAGGCGATGTTATCACAGTTAAGGCTGTTGTCGGAGAGTATGAGAGCAACGAGCTTGAGTTTGTTGTCGGCACATCTGAGATAAAGGTCACAAAGATAACTCTTTCCGCGGACTATTTCAACCTCCTCCCCGGACAGACTATGATAATCAAGAGCGTTGTTGAGCCCACAGGCGCAACAGAGGACGTAAAGCTTGATATAGTTGAGGGCAAGGAGTACGCAACTCTCGCAGGAAACGTCCTTATCGTGAGCGAAAATGCTCCTGCTGGACTTACCATCAGAGTGGTTGCAAAGTCCTCGAGCACAAACAGCAACGAGCTTGAGTTTACTGTAAGAGACACAAGCAAGCCTGCAACAAGCGTACAGATCCAGGCTGACAACACAAGTCCTATAGCAGGACACAGTGTGACTATCAAATACACCATTGATCCCGAAGACACTACCGATAAGCTCAGCTGGGTAATCACTCAGGGTGAGGGCATTGCAGTTATGGCAGGAAACGTTCTTGTAGTAAGTGCTGATGCAAAGAAGGGCGACATTATCAAGGTTAAGGCAGTAGTTGGCAGCATAGAGAGTGAAGAGCTTGTATTTACTGTAAGACCCGCTGTTGAGGAAATAAAGGTTGAAAAGATTGAAATTTCCGCAAACACCGAAATACTCGCAGGCAGCAATACTATTATTAACAAGATAATCAACCCCACAGATGCGAACCAGCAGATAAAGTGGGTAATTACCGAGGGCGTTAATTTCGCTACTATCAACGGTGATACACTTATCGTAAGCTCCGAGGCAAAGACCGGAACTGTTATCAAGGTCAAGGCGGTTGCCGGAGAAGGCGAAGAAGCGGTTGAAAGTAATGAGCTTATCTTCACAGTTCAGCCTTCGCAGGAAGAGATAAACGCTTCCAGATTCTATATAGATCTTTCATTTGACAAGGCTACTCTTGACAAGAAGGGAAACACAGCATTCCCCATACTTGAGGCAGAGGTTTACAACTACAACTACCAGAAGGTTGAAGGCAAGGAGCTTGAGTTTAAGGTAATTGGCGACGGTATGAAGTACCTCAGCGTTACTCAGAACGGCGACAGATGCGTATTCTCGTCTCTTACGGGACACGGTACAGCTGTTGTCGAGGTTAGAATCAAGGGAACAGACGTCGTGGCTACTGCTACGATTAACGTAATCGTTCCTCCCGATGCAATAGTTCTTCCTGAGGTATTTGCCGAGAGAACTGACATAGATTACTCCTTCTCGCTCCTCGATCACAATATAAGCGCATCAGGTATTACCGATGCAGGAGAGGCAACTCTTCCTTTTGTCCTCGCAACACGCGGAAGCGCTCTTGCTTGTAAGGACTTTGTTGTTAAGTTTGTTCACGAGAGTGGAGAAGAGGGCAACAGAGTAGCAGTTTACGACTATGAAACGGGTGAGATCACCTTCAAGAAGACTGGCAAGATCACAATGACCGTAACCTCTAACTCCGGAAGTAAGATAGAGGCTACAACGTCTTACACCTTTGATATCAATGATGGCTATAACGTAAACACCTTTGAGGAGCTGTGGCTGGCAGTTCGAAGCAGCAAGTATAACGGACAGCAGATAAACCTCGTAGTTCTTGAGAAGCCCGACGGTAGCGCAAACAACTACGAATACGGATATGACATCGTTCCTATGGTTTCGTTGAAGGCAAAGGCAGATCAGACCATTGACGAGATCCTCCGCGGACCCAGAGGTGATACGGGCGTGACCAGCAACCGTATTCAGGCGGTTAACAAGAGCCTTTATTTGAACGGTAATAGTCACACTATAGACGCCTCCCAGATGAGACTGTTTACCGAGGCTGAATACGACGATTACTGCGAGAGATATGGAATTGGCGCCGCTAACAAAATTACGAATGTTTCCAGCTTACTCTCCGCAGAGCCTTGGAACACAGGCGGTGACGTAGGCGCGGGAACCAACAATAAGAAGACCTACAGCGTTAACCTTTATAACGTTGAAACAAAGGGAAATATGCCCATAGATTACGATCCTACAAAGTATAGAAATGATGGAAGTCAAGCTATGTTGATAGGCGGTTATACGGTAGGTATATCTATTGGTCAGCGCGAATATGACTGTCATTATTATATTGATGCAGACAACCTTACTTCCTCCGGTTTCAATGCAGGTATGAACTTTATCGGAGTGGTTGGCAACGGTAAGGTACGTAATTCTTACGTATATAACTGCTTCTCCACGGGTATATTCTCTCGTTCCAACATTATGACCTTTGAAAACATCAAGTTTGGTCCTTGCGGAGCAACGGGAATAGAGCTTTCGTCTGACGAATGTAACGAAGCGGGCCTGAACGATAACCAGGTACAGCAGGTGACCTTTGCGGGTACTATTGACGCATCAACGAACGTAAATGACGGAAACACGATATACTTCCAGAATTATAATCTTGGTGGCGCGACCGTTCCTCAGATTATCAACGGAAACGTATCGCAGTATCATAACAATCAAATATCGCATATCAGAAACGATAAGAATCAGTTTATCTTCGTATTCCTGGTATTTAACGATATGAACACATTTGCTCCTAACACGAGTGAAGTTAACTATCCCGACGGTATCATCGACCTCGCAAGTCTTCCTGTAGATGGCTCGGTCAACACAACTCATAGATTTGTCCGCATGCCTATAATGGTCACCATCCCCGGACTTGGAACTGTTAACGCGGGCTATGCGTTGTTCTACAACCACAACTACGTTGGATAACAGAACACACAATCAAATGCAATAATGCGCAAATAAACGCAAAAAAATACCCCGACTGAGTAATTCTCGGTCGGGGTACTGTATTTTGAGTCGCTATATGTAAAAAATAATTTTTGCCACGCAATAAGGCGTCGCTAAAAATATCACTTGTACAATACAACGGTATTATTTTATGTGCCGCAATATACTGTGATTATATATGCTGGCTTAGCATTAGAACATAGAGCATAATAGACGTCAGCAGATTTGTGATTGCCAGAGAGGCTATGGGAGTCCATACGTTATCTGTCTTCTGATATGACCAGCAGGCAATCAGATGAATGGGCAACTGGACAAGGTACCCGCTCAGCACTAAAGCTGCGTCGCCTCGCCAGATAATGTTTATTATAGGTGGGATCAGTGTGATAGCGGCTACGCACAGATATGCCAGCCAGGGCTTTTTGTTGCATATCGGGGCAAACCCAAGGCAGTAGAACAAGGTACAGATGCTGATTGGAGAAAAAACCGATAGGGCAATAGTGCCAAAGAGGGGCTTGATCTCAATCAAAAAGAGAGGGGTATGGCTGACAAACATCTCTGTCACCGGAAGACATTCCAGCATATAAATGATATTTATGCCGCAAAGTGAAAGAGCGCGAAGCAGTAACAACTCAGTTCCCACGATCAGACCCACCGTCAGCGCGACGTATTTTAGATAACAGAGCGTGTCAACTGACACCATGAACCATTCTTCCTTAAGGTATCCGAGCATAACCAAAAACATTGCAACACCCACGATTACGTGGTATCCGATCTCCAGCCACGCACTTATTTCCCACTGTTCCCAAAGCCCAAGACCAAGAATGGGCATATACATAGGAACCAGTACGAAAACACCAATCCAGCAGGGGATAAGAGAAAAAATTTGGATTTTTTCCGGCTTGCTGAACATTTTCGGGAATATTTTGTTCATTAGCTTCTCTCCTTTCTGATATAAAAAGCCGCAAAGCATCCCTACTTTGCGGCTTCAACTGCGGTCAAAACCGCGATTTTGGTCGAAGTGACAGGACTCGAACTCTCACCTCGCAAGCTCGGTAGTAGGTTCTCATCAACCGCCATTTCAAGCGAAATATTAAACGAAGGGCAATAAGCCCTTCTTTTAATATTTGGTCGAAGTGACAGGACTCGAACCTGCAGCATCTAGCTCCCAAAGCTAGCGCGCTACCAATTGCGCCACACCTCGATATTAAATTGTCAGCACTCCGAAAGTGTAAGCTTTGTCCGCCCGCCCCGCTCGCATAGTCGTCTGCTTTCGCCTCGATACACTCGGCTCATCACACTCCTTGCTTGCTGGGGTATCGCTACGAAAAAATCATACTCAATGATTTTTTCTTGCTACCCAAAGCTAGCGCGCTATCGCAATTGGTTGGAACAACCATTTGCAGTGCGCACACACCTCGATATTAAATTGTCAGCACTCCGAAAGTGTACGAAAAATATTATATCAAATAATAAGCGTTTTGTCAATATGAATTTATTTTTTGCGGATAAGGTTTTGCAGGCAATTTTTATTTTGTCAAATCAGTCGCGCCAAAATTTAAGCCTCGAAAAATTAGGATTTATTTGGCACAAGATTTTTTGAATAGTTATTCCGCGCCAAGCGAAAAATACTAATGACCGAAATTTTTTCGGCAAATTCCGAAATTCAGCTTCAAGACCTCTTGAGGATAATGTTCGGATAAACAGAGTTTAGTTGAAGGTTATCCTCAAAACTTTTATAGAGGCGAGGCGTGCTTTCACAAGAAAAACAAAGGAGTTTGCAATCATGAAAATATTGGACAGAATAGCTCTTATATTAACAGTGATTGGTGCTTTGAACTGGGGTAGCATCGGCGTATTTGGCTTTGACATTGTCGCGTGGATATGTGGCGGTCAGGGCGCAGTCGTAAGCCGCATTATTTATACCGTAGTTGCTCTTGCGGGAATTTGGTGCATTTCGCTTCTTTTCCGTTCCAGAGAGGACTATGACGTAATTGAAGAGCACTAATTACAAATAAATCTCTCCGCGCTGAATGTTGATTTTCAGCGCGGATTGCTTTTGCAATTTTTCCCAAGTGTCAAAAAAAATATATTTTCTGCATAAAAGAGGAAAAGCTTGCAGAAAATACTCTTGCAGGGCCGACAATCAAGTATTTGCGGTTCAAAATTCCGTCCCCAAATACAGGGGGCGACACATAGAAAAGGAGAAAAAACATGTGGGAAAAATTTAAGAAGAGCGCTTTTGCAGAAAAGTGCAGAGAATTTTCCAAAAACAGAAGTGCGGTGATAATCACCGTGTGTCTTTTGCTTGCGACGGCGGTTATTCTGTCCGTGACTATCGCAACAAACAGAGCAAAGAAAAAGTATGCCGGTGACGAGGATCCTACTACTGATTCCCCCGGCGGAGAGCATGGAACGGTAGATTCCCCCACCTACAATAATCCCGAAAACAATGACTCCCAGACGGGCGCTGACGTTGAGGAATTTATAATTTCGCTCCCCGTGAACGGCACACTGTCCAAGGGTCATGACTCGTCTCTTCAGGTCTGGTCCGACACTATGGGAGACTACAGAATCCACCTTGGAATTGACATTTCTGCGGCGGAAAACGCGCCTGTTTATGCGGTGGCTGACGGAAAGGTATCGAAAATTTGGGACGATGCTCTTATGGGCAGATGCGTAGCCATTGAGCACGATGGCGATATTTACACCATCTACAAAAACCTTTCCGAAACTATGGCGGCAGGCATTACAGCGGGCGCCGAGGTTCAGTGCGGTCAGCAGATAGGACACGTTGGCGAGACTGCTATTTCCGAGCTTGCCGACGAGCCTCACGTACACCTTGAGATGACAATAGGTGGTCTTGCGGTAGATCCCGTTGACTATATGTCCGACGAGTCCAAGGCGACATTGAAGATTGACAATTCCACAGAAAACAATACAAACAATCCTAATGCATCAACAAACGGAAAGTAATATTCCGAATCTGCCCACCGCAATCGCTGCGGTGGGCGCTCTTTTTATATAAATAATATAATAAACACAATAATATTAAAAAACGACCTTGAAAATTGCAATTATTTGTGATATAATGTATAATAACTATTACTATGCGAAAGTGTCGGCATTTTTAAGAAAATGCGACACAGCCGAACAGAAGCGAGGGAGAAAAAATGAAAATAATACTTGCGTCAAAATCGCCTAGAAGGCGAGAGATCCTTGAGCTTTTGGGTCTTGATTTTTGCATTGAGACTGCGGATACGGATGAATTTTGCGAGCTTTTAAGTCCCAAAGACAGAGTTGCTACTCTTGCAACGCAAAAGGGTGAGGCGGTAATTCAAAAAAAGCTGGCGGACGGTCAGGACTTAAGTGACACACTTCTTATTGCTTGCGACACGTTAGTTTATATTGACGGAGAATTTCTTGGCAAGCCAAAAGACCGCGAAGACGCGTACAGAATGTTGACATTGCTCTCCGGCAAGAGCCACGAGGTTTGGAGTGGTATATATATTTACTTGAACGGAAAGACAATCTCGCGCGCAGAGGTGACGAGAGTTGATTTCTGCGAGATGTCGCACGAGGAAAAGGAGAGATATCTTGATAGCGGCGAGCCACACGACAAGGCGGGCGCGTATGCGGTGCAGGGCAAGGCTGCCGTTTATATCAAGGGACTTGAGGGAGATTATTTTAACGTGGTCGGACTCCCGGTCAATTTGCTTTATAGCACGTTGAAGGAAGAATTTGGAATAGTTATTTAACACATTTTAGCGCTTGACACGTAAAATCTGAAGAAAGGGGGGACGGTTATGCCTAAGCATATTGGTCTGGATATGGGTACGTCGAATTTGCGTATGTATATGAAGGGCAGAGGAGTAATACTCCGCGCACCTACCGTAGTAGCGGTAGATAAACAGGAAGACACAGTTGTCGCGCTTGGACGCGACGCAAAAAGCATGATCGGAAAGACCCCCTCGCATATTGAGGCGTGCAGACCTATGAGGGACGGCGCGATCTCGGCTTACTCGGTGGCTGTTATGATGCTTCACGAGCATTTCAAAAAGACGCAGGCGTATACGGTATTCAACCGTCCCGTAGTTCTTGTGGGCGTGCCGAGCGGATTTACGGAGACAGAGGGAATGTCCTTTGAGAATATGCTTTTTGATGCGGGAGCTAAGGCGGTCGGATTTGTTGAGACACCCATGGCGGCGGCAATAGGCGCGGGACTTATGGTCAACGGACCACGCGCGTGCATGATAGTTGATATCGGCGGAGGAACGACGGATATAGCTGTCATCCGGTCGGGCGGTATAGTGAAGTCCAGAACCTTGAAGCTTGGCGGAAACAAGCTCGACTTTGCCATTATAAATAACATCAGGACAAAAAGAGGGCTGTGCATCGGAGAGATAAGCGCAGAGATGATAAAGGTCAAGATAGGAGCTGCGATACCGTCCCTGAGCAAAAATGCCGTACAGGTGAGCGGACGGAATGAAAAGCTCAAATGCGCGCAGACCTTACTTATACGTCCCGAGGATATCCACGAGCCTATAAGTGTGGCGATAGACGCGATATGCCGAGCTATTCTCTCGGTAGTCGAGTCAACTCCCCCTGAGGTCGCGGCGGATATAGCGGATTTTGGAATTATGCTTACCGGTGGCGGAGCAAATATACTTGGTATTGCTGAGTTTATATCCGCAAAAACAAAGCTACGAGTGACGATAGCCAAAAACCCAATGGACTGTGTTTGTCTTGGCATAGGAAAGCTCATCGAGCACCCCGATATACTTTCGGGCGGCATAATTTACAAGAACAGATAAGATACATAAATTCTAAAGCAAAGGTGAGAAAATGCAAAAAAACAGCAAATTTGATATAAGAAGCCTGGCGTTATCGGTGGTCTTCTGCGTAATTTGTCTTATTTACGTTATCCGCCTTGTCAACATACAGATAAATGCAGAGCCAGAGGAGTTTACGGGTGAGCGTTATACCCGATACGAGACCGTACAGGCAGTCCGCGGAGAGATATACGACAGAAACGGTGTAAAGCTTGTGTCAAACAAATATACGTATGATTTTGTGTTTGACTATGCGGCTATGTCGGGCGACAGGACAGAGCAAAATATACATCTTTTGCAGGCAATATACGCTATGCAACAGACGGGAAATTATGACAAGCTCATCGATAACGGGTTCCCGCTTTTGGGGACATATCCAAATTATACATACTCGACCGAGGCGCTTGAAGCGGATTCCAAGATATATTACAGGCTTCTCAAAAGAATAGCCGAAAACGAGCTTGAGGACGAGTCTCCTAAGGCAAAAAATCAGCTTACGGCAGATTATCTTGAAACATTTTACGAGGAGCATCCGGAATGCTTCCCGGGCGAGAGCGAGCTGGTAAATCATTACCTGAAAAAATACAAGCTTGTTGATTCCAAGGGAAAGCTTCTGTTTTCTGAGGAGCAAACGGACATGCTCCTGCGTCTGAGATACAATATGGAGGTCTCGGATTTTTCGGTATATAACAGCTACGTTATGGCATCTGACGTTGACAAGAGCTTTATACTGCATATAAAGGAGCTATCCTTGGCGGGAGCGGATTTTGATATACGCACACAAAGAGTTTACGAGTATCCGGGGTATGCGTCACACATTCTCGGACGTACGGGCAAGATACTTGCAGAGGATTGGGAACACTACAAGGAGCTCGGGTATGAGATGAACGACACAGTTGGGCTTGACGGCTGCGAGTATGCCTTTGAAAACTATCTGCGAGGCGTTGACGGCGTCAAGGTCATAGTCGAGGACGCGCAGGGAAATATCATATCCGAAAAGATTGAGACCGAGCCCGTTCCAGGTCAGGACGTTTACCTGACTATTGACATAAATCTTCAGATAGCGGCAGAGGACGGACTTGAGGAAAATGTTAAAAAGTACACGGCAAGCAAGTCGGGAGCCATAGTTGCTATAGATCCGGGAACAGGTCAGCTGCTTGCGCTTGCGTCGTATCCTACTTACAATCTCGCTACGTTTAATGCGGATTACAACGATATAATCGCAAATGAGGCGTCGCCCTTGCTTAACAGAGCGCTCGAGGGACTTTATGCTCCGGGTTCAACCTTTAAGCTTGGTATGACGGCGGCGGGAATTGACAACGAGCATATCAGTACTAAGGAATTGCTCGAGTGCGAGGGAGTCTACACGCGATTCAGTGGACATCAGCCGAAGTGCTGGATATATAACAGCGCGACGGGAATCAAAAACCACGGACTTATAAATGCTACCGAAGCGATAGCGGTGTCATGCAACTGCTATTTCTATGAGCTTGGCTGGCGAATGGGAATAGAGCAGATGAATACATATTGCACACTTCTTGGGCTTGGTCAGAGCACGGGAGTGGAGCTTTTTGAAAAGCTCGGCACTCTGGCAGGGCCAGAATACAGAGAGCAGAGCGGCGGAGTTGCCTGGACGGCGGGAGATACCATTATGGCGGCGATAGGTCAGTCGGAAAACTCCTTCACTCCTATACAGCTGACGACATACGTATCCACCTTGCTTAACGGCGGCACAAGATACGCGGCGACGTTGCTTCTTAAGACCTCGTCATTCTCGGAGGGCGGAGATTCCTTCGTCAACACCAGCGAGATTTTAAGTCAGGTTAACATTTCGGACGAGGCCTTGACTACGGTAAAGCGGGGAATGAAGCAAATGGTTCAGGACTCGGCAACGGTATCGAGATATATGAAAAATGTTCCCGTCACGGTAATGGGTAAGACGGGTACTGCGGAGCTTGGCGGAAGCGAGCGCGAGAACGGACTTTTCGTATGCGCCGCGCCCTACGACAATCCCGAGATAGTTATTACCTCAGTCATTGAGCACGCTGGCGGCGGTTCATACGCGGCGCTTGCGGCGGCGAGAATTCTTGAGGCTTACAATTTTGATTGAATAGATTATAAGGCTTAGCATTTTGCTTGAGCACAGAAGAAAGTAAAAAATCCCGGCATGTAACCGGATGTCGGTAAAATACATAAAACAGAGAGAACACAATGAGTAAGAAATTTTTATTGTCGGTATTAACACTTATATTGTCGGTTGCATTCACTTTTGCCTTGGTTTCATGTAATTCGACAGAGGAACCCACGAAAACACCCACGTCCGCTCCAAGCGAAACTCCTACGGAGCAGAGCTGTGCGCACGCTTATGACAATTCTTGCGATGCAGACTGCAATCTTTGCGGCGAGACAAGACAGACGTCACACACGGAAGTAATTCTTGAGGCGGTAGCCGCTACCTGTCAGGCTACGGGACTTACAGAAGGAAAAAGCTGCAGCGTTTGTAACACGGTAATAGTAGAGCAAAAGGTAGTGGAAAAGAAAGCGCATATTGAAGTAGTAGACCTTTCAAAGCCTGCGTCCTGTACGGAGACGGGTCTTACACAGGGCTCTCACTGTAATGCTTGCGGCGAGACCATTATCGCTCAGCAGGAAATTGAAAAGACTTCGCATCTTGGTGGAGGAATACTTGCGGCAGTAAAGCCTACGTGTACATCCACAGGTCTTACACGAGGTGAAACCTGCCTTGTGTGTGGAGAGATTGTAGTTGCTCAAGAGGTGGTTGATAAGCTTCCTCACTCGGAGATGACTATTCCTGCCGTCCCTGCTTCTTGCACGGCCACGGGACTTACCGAGGGTAAGCAGTGTATTGTATGTAATGAGATATTGGTGGAGCAGACTGTTACTGACGCGCTTGG